>CAZWGW010000005.1:1880-20106 GCA_964633565.1 uncultured Planctomycetaceae bacterium | reverse complement strand
GCCAGACCAAGCCACAAGCTGCAGACGAACAGCGGGAGGATGGCCGCCAGTTCGCGACCGGTGAGGTCGTTCGTCCCGGTTCGCTCGCGCGGTTGCACCTCATCGTCGCCGAATTCGCCGGATTTCGGGCCGACGGCTGCCGCCTGAATTCCGGCGAATTCGGCGACACTGTCTGAACGGAGGATCGCGCCCCCCGCCAGCGCCAGCACGAGCCACAGGACCAGCACAGCGATCAACCAGCCCCCCACGAATTCACGTGAACTCTCCACCAGTCCCATGACGACCAGCAACAGACCGGGGAACATCGCCAGCCCCGGGATGCCGGCCAGGTTCAACCGGGAGAACGTGGATGCCGCGCGCAGTCGCGGAGTCTCGCGCTCGTCCTGCGGCCATGCCTTCGGTGCCGGTTGTGGTCTCGAGGCGCTTGCCCGGCGCGCGTGCATTCCGTTCAGGAGTGCGTACAGGCTCAGCGCCAGCGTCTGCCCGATCAGGAGGAGCACTCCGCCGCGCAGCCCCGACGCCGTCATCGACAGGATTCCGGCCAGGCACGCGCCGCTGCCGATGCTTGCTGCGCCGGCGGCGAGCCGCGACGGCTGGTCTTCAGCGTGCAGCCAGCAGGCCACGCAGAAGCTCCCCCAGATCGCGGCCAGAAACAGGACCGCCCCGACGCTCGCGCACAGTTCCGGAAACAGCGGCAGCACGACCCGCACCAGACCGTAGCCGCCGATCTTGAGCCCGAGCGCTCCCACCAGCACCTGTCCCGCGGCCGATGAACGCGACTGTGCAGCGGCGGCCGGCGCGTGAAACGGAAACATGCCCGCCCACAACGTGAATCCGGCCGCCAGACACACAAACAACCACGGCGAGAGTTGTGTCCAGACCAGCGCCGCGGGGGGACTCCGCGCCGCCAGCTCACGGATGCCGCCAACCAGGTCGTCAAGGTCGAAGCTGGGCGGACCCGGCGGAGACCGCGGCGCACCGCGCATCAGCGCGTGGCACACGACCGTCCCCGCCAGTCCGGCGGTGACCAGCGCGCTCGCCGCGAGTTGATGCAGCATCAATCGCCGCGCGGCCGCGCGGCGTCCTTCGCCTCCGATGGCGCCGACGGCGAGCGGCAACACCAGCGCGACCGCCCCGAACGCGGCCGCCAGCAGCGCGACGTCACGCGCCACAAAGACCACCAGCACGCACCCTTCCGCCGCCAGCAGCCAGCCGAGTTGTCCCGGCGTGGCCCACTCCTCCCACTCCGACACCAGCAGGCACCACACCACCAGCGGTACGAGCGCCGCCAGCCAGAGACCCAGCCCGTCAATGCCGAATGCAGCCTGGATCCCAACGGCACCTTCTGCGTCGACGGCCACCCACGGGACGCTGACGACCAGTTGCGACAGCGGCACGCGGCTCGTTCCGCCCGGCACAAAGCGGCCCACCATGACCACCGTCAGCAGCACCGACAGGCTGACATTGATCAGGGCCGTCTTGCGCGCCGTTTCCAGCCCGTGACGCCTGAGCGCTGCCATGCTGATTGCGCCGCAGAACGGCAGCACGATCAACAGGAGGACGACCTTGTCCGCCAGAATCGAAACGTGCTCGAGCAGGCCCATCGGGTCATCCTTCCAGCAGCAGGATGACCAGCACCGCGCCGGCCGCGACAAACAGCGCCAGCACCGGTATCAGGCTGCGGTCTTCGACCGCACCCCGGGAGTCGGCATCAGGTGCCGCGAGCGTTTCGTCGCCCCCGGGGAGGAGTTCTCTCTCCCAGACGTGACGCTCGAGAAACCGGAAGACATTACCGGAAATCGACAGCGGCAGACCGCAACAGATCCAGCACGCCTCGTCGATGTAGAATCCCCTTCGACTGAGGCGCGCCAGTGAGCCGAACGCGCTCTCGAGCCGCGTGCCCGCCTCGGGGGATTTCACCACGATCAGCCAGGCCAGGAGCAGCGCCAGCATCATCAGCAGTCCGGTCATGCCCGGCCCGCACAATCGCACGAGCAGGCCGGCCGCAGTGAGTCCGTCGTCCATCGGCCGTCCCGATAACTGAGGCTCGAGCGAAAACAGGACCGGGACAAACAGCCCGCCTGAGATTGCGATAAGGACAACTCCGGAAACAGAGCAGTGGAATCCGTCGGCGCAGCCGGTCCCGATTCGAGTTGGTTCCAGCCGGCTGCGCAACAGCGCGCGAAACAGGCCCAGGCAGAGCAACAGGTGCGCGAGGACTGCCGCCAGCGGCGCCGCAGGGGACGATGCGTGCGGGGCAGTCGACGGCGCCGTGTCGGTCGCCTCCGTTTCAGGCGGCGGCGACTGCAACGTTGCCGCCGCATCGACCGACGTCCACAAATCACGAAGGACCGCTTCCTGTCCCCAGATTCCGGAAGCCAACGCCATCGCGAGGCACACCGCGACGCGCCGGCCGCGCCGTGTCGCTTCACGGCCATTTCTGTTTTCCGACTGCGGAAGCAGGCACAGCAGCGCGGCTGGCATCACGATCAGGTTGCTGGCCAGGAAAGTCGCCGACTCCAGGCCCGACCCGTTCGCGGCGCCGAGCCCCGCACAGACCAGACCCAGTGTCCCGGCAACAAACGACGCCAGCGCCCGGTGCGAATCGGGCTGCGTCAGCGCCAGGCAACCCCACACGGCTGCCGACAGACAACCCCAGTTGACCAGGAGCGTCAGGGCGGCGGCGCTCGTCGTCAGCAGCGGCGCGCTCTTCAGCAGCAACAGGGCTCCCGCCGGCACAACACCAATGAGTAGACCCCAGTGCGCGGCCGTGGCGCGCGTGCCCGCCGCCGACAGCAGCCAGTTGCAGACAGGAAACTGGGCACAGCGGACCACGGCGGCGATCACCAGGCAGAACGTGGCAAACCCGCGCATGACGTCGGGCGACGACTCCGGTACGGCCGTCTGCTCCGCCACGGTGTGCAGCACCGCCGCAAATTCGAACGTCCCGAACGCCTGCCAGATCGCCAGCAATCCGACCAGCAACGGCAGGTCGCCGATGAGGCCCGTCCACAACATCCGGTGCGCCGCACGTGCATCGCATTCGTCGGTAGCGGCAGTCGCAAGCAGACGCCAGGCGGCAATCAGGCTCAACTCCCAGCAGACAAAGAACTGCCAGTAATTCCCGGCCAGCGCGAGCAGGTCCACGAGGCCCAGCAGGGCCAGACTCCAGGCCGCAGTCGATCGCGCGCCGGCGGCGCGTCGTTCGCTTTCCCGCGCGCAAGACAGCACGAGCAGCGCGGCTGTGGTCTGCACCAGCAACCAGAGCGCCGCGAGACCGTCCCAGCGGAGCGACACGTCGATCGTGCCTCCCGCGCCACCACGCAGCACGAGCCACCGGCCGCCCGTCATCGTCCGCGGCGCTTCGCCGACCCCGAGCACCACCGCAGCGGCCACGATCGCCAGCAGCGACAGTCCCGCCGCCAGCAGCGCGATGGACCGGCCCGGCGTGCGCAGGCCAAACCAGTCGCCGCACGACAGCGTGATCGCGCCGGCGAGCGGCAGCACCGGAATGACCGTTAACAGCAGTCCGGGTTCCGCCGCAGGGATGTTCATGGACCGAGGGACCCTTCTCGCAGGGCACGGTCTGTGCTTCCTGTTTCGCGGTGTGCGTCCAGCCACAGCAGCACGGCGGCATGAGCGGCCGCCCCGCACAGAATCACGACCCCCAATGCATCCGCATCCGCTGCGCCGTGGAAACGCCCGAATGCCGACAGCAGCAGCACCAGTCCGAGAGTCGCCGCGGAGAGGCCCAGCACGCTCCAGAGCAACTCGCGGCGGACCATCAGCGTCAGCACGCCGGTCGCCGTAACGACACTGCCGACCACGAGTTGATTGTTGAGCAGCGCCTGTGGCCCGGCTCCTCCGACACACAGGCAGCGCAGCATTCCCAACACCAGCGCGGCCCACGCCAGGCAGCCCCACAGCGGCTCGTGCGGAGTGTCGGCGCCGGAGACGTGCGAACGACGTTCGGCCCGATCCCTCCGGTATCGCCGTCGCGCATCGAGGGCGGCCGGCGCGCACACGAGGAGCAATACGGCCGCCGGCAAAAGTCGGCCGCCTCCGGACAGTAACAGGCCCGCGATGCACAAACCCGCCGCCGCGAACGCCAGCAGGCCCGGCCCCGGACTGCGGATCGACGATACGGCGATCAGGCACCCCACGGCGGCAGTCGCCCCGATCACAAACGACAGGAGCCCCAGAAACGTCCCCGTCGGCTGGAACACCTTCTGTGCGACGACGGCCGCCGCCAGAAACACAAGCCCGGCGCCGATGCGTGCCGGCCAGTCAATCCCGGACCGCCGGCGGGCGATCAGCAGGTACAACCCGGCCGCCGCCGCTGTCACTCCGGCCGTAATGACGCTCCAGCTGGTATCCATTCACGGCAGAGAATACTGCATCGGCGGGGGTCTGTCTGCGAAGTGGCCGTCCGACTGCGTATAATCCTGCGGGCTGAAGCCCGATCCGAAGACCCCGTCGATTCGGTACGTCCATGTTGCGTCAACTCACGGCCGAGCAGTTTCTCGATCAGCGTTTCGACCTCCCCGAGGCGGGCCAGTGGGCCGAACTCGTGGAAGGGATCCCCATCTGCTTCCAGCCGCCGGACCTCGATCACGGCAATTCCGTCCTCAACCTGTCCAAGGCGCTGGCGCAGTTCATTCAGCAGTCGGAACGGGGCTACGCCTGCTTCGATCTGGGCCTGCTCGTCGCGCGCAACCCGGACACGATCCGCTTTCCGGCCGTCAGCTTTTTCGTGGAGGGCCCGCGCTTCGCCGAGGCGGACAAGCCGTTCACCGAAGCCGTCCCGGCATTGGTCGTCGACATGGCCTCCACCGGCGATCGCCGGCAGCAGATGCCCGATCGCATCGCACAATTCCTGGCCTGGGGCGTCTGCAGCGTGTGGGTCATCGACTGCCGCGCGCGCAGCGTCGAAGTGGCCCGCGCCGGGGGGGAATCCATCCGGCTGACGGGACCAGAAACCCTCCGCGGCGGCGCGGTGCTCGAAGGTTTCGAGCTCCGCGTCGCCGCGCTGTTCGCCGAACCCGAATGGTGGTGCTGACGAAGTCGCGCTCCCCGTTCAGCCACGACACGCAGGGGGAGCGCGTTCGCAGCGCGACTATTCCGGCAACCTCTCCGTCTCCACCTGCGGGAAGGGTCCGCTGCACGCCTTCATGAACGCGACCAGGTCCGCCTTGTCCTGCGCGCTCAGCGTCAGCTTTTTGACCTTCTCATCAAGGTGCGGGTTCGGGTGTCCCCCCTTCGCGTACCACTCCACGACCTCTTCCAGCGTCTTCTGGCTGCCGTCGTGCATATACGGGGCCGTGTGCTCCACGTTGCGGGTCGTCGGCGTCTTGAAGGCCCCCTTGTCCTTGTCGTCTTTGGTCTGGTCGAAGCGACCGAGGTCGGGCTGCTCCTTGTCCATGCCGACGCCGAGATTGTGGTACTTCTCGTCGGCGAAGTTCGCCCCGACGTGGCAGGCCGTGCAGTTCACCTCCTGGCTGAAGAACAGCTTCTGCCCGCGCAGGGCGCTCTCCGACATGGGGTGCGACTCCGCGTCGGCCTTCAACTGCTGATAGCGGGCGTACGTTTCCGGATCGTCCTGCTTGAGGTCGGCGAGGTCTTCCTCGTCGAGTTTCAGGAACGGCTCCAGGGCGTCGTGGTAATCATACGGCGACGGTCCGGTGACGATGCACCGTTCGAAACTGGCGATCGCATTCGCAACGTTGTCGATGTTGACCGAGTCCGTGCCGAACACGGCGTCGAACTGCAGCCGGTAACCCTCGATCCCCTTGAGGCACTCGATGCACGCGTCGTGCGTGTTGGCCATCTCGATCGGGTTCTGAATCGGCCCTTTCGCCTGTTCCTCCAGCGATGGCGCGCGGCCGTCCCAGAATTGCGGGCCGCTCAGGATGCGGTTGTAGCTGACGGGCGAGTTGCGGCCCCCCATCTGGCCGCCGACTCCCACGCCGAACTGCGTGTGCGCGGCATACCCCTGGGCCGGATCGTGGCAGCTCGCGCAACTGATCGTGCTGTCCGATGACAGCCGCTTGTCAAAGTACAGTTGCCGCCCCAGTTCGACCTTCGCGCGGGTCAGCGGGTTGGCGTCCAGACCGACCATCTGCGTCTGGGCCTTGCTCAACCCGAGCGGCAGCTTGACCGTGAGCGTATCGTGGACGCCCGGCGTCGCCAGCCACGCCTGGATCTGCTCAATCGTCAGTGGGCCGGTCCCCGGGATGCCCGACGTCAGTGACGGGTCGCCGAGCGTCACTGCGGTGGGGAGTGCGGCCGCGGGGCTCGCCGCTGCGGTATCGGCCGGCGTCGTTTCCGGAGGAGTTCTCCCGGCCGGTGTCATCTCGGCAGGGGCCTGACCAATTGGTTGGGTGGGGGGGGGGCGGCCGCGCGGCCGCCGGCGGGGGGGGGGGGGGGTGGGGGGGCCGGCGCCGTGGGCGCGCAACCCGGCGCCAGCCAGCAAGCCGCAGACAGGACCGTCACCATCGAAAAGCCGTGAATTGCTGAACTCGTGCGTTGACTCATCTGCATTCGCATTTCTCTGCCTGATTTCGTGAAAGGTCCACCATCAAAGTCGTTTCCGGCGGCTCGTCCGCCGGAGACCAACACCATCGGACGGCTGGAACGGGCGCTCGATCGTCGTCGCATGAGCGCGGGATCGGCGCGAGTCCAGCACATTGCGCCCCAGTCATGAGGCTGCTCCGAGCACGGGACCACAGGGCGGCCCGTTGTCGCGACCGCCCGCCGCTCGTCTTGCCGCGGCCAATTCACCGCGGCCGCTCGTCATGCCGCGGCCTTGTCGGCCGGCTTGTCGAGCAGTATCCGATTATAGAAGATCGCCCCCGCGACGGCACCTGCAATGGGGGCCGCCCAGTAACACCAGTGCCATACGAAGACGTCCTGCCAACCTTCCAGCCGGAAGATGAAGTTGATGAGGGCCGGTCCGAACGACCGTGCCGGGTTCATCGAGGCGCCGGTGATCTTTCCCGCGGCCAGAATATTGAACGCCACGGCCAATCCGATGCCGAACCCACCGATCTTGACCGCCTTTCCCCGTTCGTCCACTGCCGTCCCGTAGATGGCGATCATCAACAGGAACGTCATCACCCCTTCGAGCGCCAGCACCACATTGGGAGTGATCCATTCCCCTGCCGGCCCTTTGGGGGGCAGGGGCGTGCCGAGGGAAGTCTCGATCGACGCGCTGGCCGGGAACGTCGCAAAGCAGATCCACGCCGCCAGGGTCGCACCCACAAGCTGGGCGATCACGTACAGCAGCGCCATGGGCAGCTTGATCCGCCCCGTGACCAGCATGCCGCAGGTCACGGCCGGGTTGAAGTGTGCCCCGGAAATGCCGCCGAAGGCATTGACGGCAACCGACAACGCCAGCCCGTGCGCCAGGGCAATTCCCACCAGCCCGGCGCCGCTGTTAATGATGGACGAATCGCACAGGATCGCCGCAATACCGGCGAAGCACAGGAAAAACGTCCCCACGATCTCCGCGATAACGGCTTTCATGACGGGTCTCTCCGTGCGGTGCTGCGAACCAGGACCTTGAAAACGCCCGGTAGACTACAGCCGCCCCTGGGCAGCGTCAAATGTGCAGTCATTTCGCACGCGCGCGGACGCCGTAGCACGGATTTCCAATCCGTGCGAGAACCTGCACACGGATTGGAAATCCGTGTTACGGAGCGCCTGACTACTTTGCCGCCTCCGCATAGCGGTGCGTCGGCGTCGGCCGGCCCGGTCGGAAGCTCTGTGTCTGCCGGTATTCCGCCGTCGCATTCACGCGGGCGCATTCCTCATCGACTGCCTGCCGCACCAGTTCCTCGAGCCGTTCGGGGTCGCAGGCGACACGGGCGTTGACGATCACGTCCGCCTCGCGCACAGTGCATCGCGAGGGGAGCGACAATTCGGGCGGCACGTCGCTGCTGATCAGGTTCGCCACGCCGAAAAACCCTTCCCACAGGCCGATCGTCTTGAGATGCGCCGCCTCCGCCCCGTGCGCGGCCAGCAGGTCCTTGAGCCGCGTCACGATCCCCAGCAGCAGACCATCCAGCGCGAACGCCTCGTCGCCGCGCACTGTCAGGCTGCTGTTGAGCCAGCCCAGTTCGGCCTCTCCTTCCGCGTAGGTGTCGTAGTCGATATCCAGCACCTTGCGGCCGAAGTCCCCCACCTGATCGAGGAACTGCAGCAGACCGTCGAACCCGGCCCCCGTCCGCGCCGAGACGCGCAGCACCGGCGTCTGTGGATGCTGTGTCCGCACCAGCGCTGTCAGCTCGTCCACCTCCCCGGCCGACAACTCGTCGATCCGGTTGATGAGGATCGCATCCGCCTCTTCGAGCTGCTTCCTGAGGATGTATTCCGCCTTGGGGGAGAACCCGGCCCGTTCCGCGCCGCTCAGGATCTTCTGCCCGTGGCTCGGCTTGAGGATCACGGCATACGGCGCGATCTCGAACTCGGCGTCGAACAGCCGTTTGATCGGCTGGATGACGGTCGCCACCAGGTCGGTGCAACTGCCGACCGGCTCGGCCAGAATCACGTCTGGCCGTTCGGCGAGCGAGAGCCGTTCGATCGTCCCCATCAGCTCGTTGAAGTGGCAGCAGAAGCACGCGCCGGCGACCTCGCCGACGTCGAACCCCTGGGCGCGGAGCGTGTTCGTGTCGACGAGATCGGTCGCCTGATCGTTCGTGACGATGCCGACGCGGAGCCCCTGCTCCATGTAGTGCCGGGCAAGCCGGGCGATGGTCGTCGTCTTGCCGGCGCCGAGGAAGCCGCCGAGCATGAGGAAGCGGATCGGTTGGTTCATGCGATCCATCATGGCGGAAGGCGGCAGGCGGTTCAATGCTCGGTGGAGACACTCTCCTACGCCCACCTGCATTCGATCCCGACCCCGGATACGGGCGCGATGAGGAGACGCAGCGACGAGGGGATGAGGGGAGCAATGGAATGACCGTGTGAAGTTACAAGGAAGTTGAAACGTCTCTTATGGTATGCTCAGCAGTCCATCGATCGTCTCAACAGACAGGTTCGACACATGCGCCACCCCTCACGTCTGCTGGCGGTCGTCTTTCTGACCGCACTTGTGTTCCATTGCGCCGCGGACGCAGCGGAGAGCACGGCACGGCCTAACGTCGTGGTGTTCCTGGCCGATGATGCCGGCTGGGGTGACTATGGCCGGTCCGGCAATACGCAGGCACAGACACCCCACATCGACTCGCTCGCCGCGGGGGGCGTGTCGCTCGACCGCTTCTACGTCTGCCCGGTGTGCTCGCCGACGCGGGCTGAGTTCCTCACGGGGAGGTATCATCCGCGCGGCGGAGTGCGCGGCGTCTCCACCGGCCAGGAGCGGCTCGACCTGAGCGAGCACACGATTGCCGAGGCGTTCCGCGCGGCCGGCTATGCCACCGGCGCGTTCGGCAAGTGGCACAACGGCAGCCAGTGGCCGTATCACCCGGTGGCGCGCGGGTTCGACGAGTACTTCGGGCACACGGCCGGCCACTGGGGGGAATATTTCGATGCGCCACTGGAGGACAGCACGGGGAAATTCGTGCGGACCGAGGGGTACATCGTCGACGTCTGCACCGGCCGCGCTCTCGATTTCATCGAGCGGAACAGGTCGCGGCCGTTTTTCTGCTATGTCCCGTTCACGACGCCGCACTCCCCCTGGGCCGTGCCGGACGAGTTCTGGCAGCGTTACAGGGACAAACCGGTCACGCAGCGGGCCACGCAGCCGGAAGAGGAGGATTTCGATCACACCCGCTGCGCGTTGGCGATGCTGGAGAACCAGGACGGGAACGTCGGTCGCGTGCTGGCGAAACTCGAGGAGCACGGGCTCCGGCAGAACACGATCGTTGTGTACTTCTCGGACAATGGGCCGAACAGTTGGCGTTTTAATGGCGGCATGAAGGGGCGGAAGGGGAGCACCGACGAGGGGGGCGTGCGGTCGGTGTGCTTTCTGCGCTGGCCCGCGCGGCTCCCCGCCGGCCATACCGTGACGCAGATCAGCGGGACGATCGACCTGCTCCCCACGCTCACATCGCTGGCGGGCGTCGCGCGCGTGGGCGATGCGCCGCTCGACGGGCGGGACCTCACGCCGCTGCTGACGCAGCAGTCGGTCGATTGGCCTGCGCGGATGATCTTCTCGGCATGGAACCGGAACGTCAGCGTCCGGACGCAGACGCACCGGCTGGATAACGCCGGGCGGCTGTTCGACATGCAGGCCGACCCCGGACAGACGACGCCGATCAACGACCGGGAGCCGGACCTCGCCGCCGGCCTGACGGCGGCGGTCAACGACTGGCGGCGGGAAATGTTCGGCCAAGGCTCGGAGCAGGTGGGGCGCGGCGGCGTCGACCCGCGGCCGATCCCGGTCGGATACCGCGAGTTCCCGATCACTATGCTCCCCGCGCGGGACGGCGAACCGCACGGCGGCGTCCGCCGGAGCAGCGGCGCGCCGAACTGCTCGTACTGCGTGAACTGGACGACCACCAACGACCGCATGGTCTGGAAGATCGCCGTGCGGACGGCGGGGCGGTACGAGGTGAGCATCGACTACACGTGTCCGCCCGCGGACGCCGGTGCGACGATTGAACTGTCGTTCGGCGAGAGCCGGCTGACGGGCCGGGTGCAGCCGGGGTGGGACCCGCCGCTCTACACCAACCAGGATACGCTGCCGCGTCCGGCGGCCGAATCGCGGATGAAGGAATTCCGCACGCTTTCGCTGGGGACGATGATGCTCGCGGCCGGCGAGGGGCCGCTGACGTTGCAGGCATTGGAGGTTCCCGGCAGAACGGTGATGGACGTGCGGCGGGTGACGCTGACGCTGACGCCGTGAGGCGGCCGGCTGGCGGCAGGGCGTTGCAGCGGCTGCTCGTCCGCCGCCGGGACCGGCTCCAGTGGAAGGTCATGTGCGGGCCCGAAGCCGGTTTCAGCCCTCATCCGGGGTTGCGACGGCTCGGTCGACATGACCACAATAGTGGGGTTTGAATGTCTTTTCGTGTCCGCCTGCGACAGGCGATGGCGGTATATTCGCAGGGTGCGCCCCGCAATGTCCGGCCGAGACCGCTCCGCCCCAACCGGTTGGGTGAAGATCGTGGTGGCGTTGTTATGTACGGCCGCCGCGGGGACGTATATTTACATACGAGTGCGTGGCCCGGCGCCGGCCCGGGTCGATCCCGAGTTCCGTGAGAACGGCCGTCGGGAGTGGAACCCCCGCGGCCCACGGCTGGAGCGGCCATCGCCATCAGAGAGTTCCGCGACAAACTGAATCCACGTCGTCATTCGAGATCGGGATCCAAATGTCGTCCGCGTTGTCGGGAGCATCGCCGTCCGGACTGCGGGTCGAACCGTCGCGAGGGTCGGGGACCGATCGTCGTCGACGCGAGGGGCGCGGCTTCACGCTGATTGAACTGCTCGTCGTCATTGCGATCATTGCCATCCTGATCGCCCTGCTGCTGCCGGCGGTACAGGCCGCTCGCGAGGCGGCCCGGCGAACCCAATGCGCCAACCACCTTCATCAACTCGGCCTGGCGGTCCACAATTATCACGATGCCCACCGGATCGTGCCGATGGGGAACGACTGGAAGCCGACGGCCGCCTGGGGAGGTTGGGACTACAACGCGAGCGTCCACGTCCGGTTGCTGCCCTATTTCGAACAATCTGCGCTCCAGAACCGGATCGATTTCAACCTGCCGCTGTTCAGTCCGGCAAACATGTTTGCGTTTGAGGTGCCGCTGGAGGTCGTCCGCTGCCCGTCGGACACGGGGATCGAGCAGAATCGCTACGACCCGGGCGAACTGTCCCCCGCGTTTGATCCGGGGTTTACGGTTGCTTTCACGAACTATGTCGGCTGCGTCGGACCGCGATGGTACCTGCCTGGCGCCGCCGCCAATCCGACGCCGGCGAAACGATTCTATCAGGGCGTCTTCTGGGAAGATCACAGCGACGTCCGCTTTCGCGACATCACGGACGGGATGAGCAGCACGCTGATGTTCGGCGAGCGCGCCCGCGGCGTTTATCCCACGGACGAGCAACCGTGGTGGGGCTGGTGGGCTTCCGGATATGCAGGTGACACGATGTTCGTCACGATGCACCCGGTGAACATGGGACTCAAGGTGAAGGTGCTGAGCAGCAAATACGATCTGCTGCGCATGATGGGGTGCGCCTCGAGCCTGCACCCCGGCGGTGCGCAATTCTGCATGGCCGACGGGTCCGTCCGATTTATCTCGGAGAACATCGACAGTTGGAACATGGGTAATGGGGAGATTCAGCAATTGTGGGACGCGAATGTGACCGTGAGCCAGCCGAAGCTGTACCAGTGGCTCAGTACCCGGAACGGGGGAGAGGTGGTGGGCGAATTCTGAGATTGTCAATCGACTCACCGTCGCGGCATCAACGTTCCTGCTGCGCAATTTCCGAGGGACCGTCCGTCGTCTCCACCGGACCCAGAGTCTCATCGAGAAAACGCAGTGCCGGAGGGACCCAGTCCTTCATCGGTGGAAAGTGCCCGCATTCGAGGACCACCATCTCCTTTGGCTCACTCAGCAGTGCGAACAACGGCCTGGCCCGGGTTTCGAACGGGATGGCCTCGTCATAGCGCCCATGGATCATCATTTTCGGGCCGGAAATGTACGGGGCGAAATTGACGGGATCACCGGCATCGATGATCTTCCGCTTGGTGCGACCCAGTCCTGCCGAGAGCAGCAGACAGGCCTGGAACCGCTCTTCAACCGCCATCGTAATCAGGTCGAAGCCCCCCTGGCTAAGCCCCATGCAGGCGATCCGGTCCATGTCGATGTCGCCCCGTGCGGCGAGATAATCGAGTCCGATCCGCTGGTCGAGCGTGTCGGTCACCACCATGTCCCGGTAGGCGACGCTCTCGATTTCGGGGTCCGTCCAGTCCGGTGGCAAGTCGCGCTCGCGCATTCCCTCGATCACGGCGACAAAGACGGCGCGCCCACTGTCCAGGAACGGCTTGCAGACGACTTCCGCTTCCTGCGGCACGAGCAGTCCCTGATAGGACGCTCCTCCCGGCTTGTAGTTGACGACCTGGAACGGCGGCCGCGAGTTCCCGGGCAGCCACAGGTAAGCGAGCGCCCACTTGCTCCTGGGGATCGGCTCTGCGGATCGTTGCCTCAGTGCGCACACATAACGGATCTTCAGCCGCTTCCAGGCCGGAGTTTCGACCTGCTCAATAATTTCCGCCTCGGGTGGACGCTGGTCGTATTCATAGAATGTGCGGATCAGTCGGAATGCGTCCTCCGGGAGTGGCGTGAATTCCGGAACGTCATCTTTGTGCGGCAGCAGCATGCCCCCCTGGTCGCCGGTCGCGTCGGGCATGTTCAATGCGCAACGGAAGCCGAGCGTTTCCGAACAGTAAAAACCGGGAAAATCTCCATACGACCCGAACAGGTTCGGTCCTTCATGGTACGATCCGCCCGCGGTGGTGAATCCCTCGGGTCGCGGATTCAGGCACCATTCCCAGACGTTGCCGGCCATGTCGCAGCACCCATAGGGGCTCCTGCCGAACGGATAGCTGCCGACAGGAGTTGTTCCACGTCTGCTGCTGAGGTTGGCCCGGTTCTGCAGGTCCTCGCCCAGATTGGTTAAGCCCCACGGCATCACCGGTCCGGCGAGCACCGTCGAACGACCGTCTTTGTCGTCGGGGATGACGGGTCCGCGCGCTGCGTGCTCCCACTGATAGACCGTCGGCAACTGTTTGCCGCGGAACAGCGCGTACGCGGCCGCCTCATACCAGGAGACGTTTGTCACAGGATGTCGTTCCCGTCCCGCGGGCGCCCGTCCCTCCGGCCACGATGCCGGCCCGTTTCGTTGCGGGTCGCTGAGGATCTGCATGGCCTCTTCCCACGAGACTTCCTGCCCGTCCCTGACGAACGTGTGTTTCCACAGTTCGCGGTTTCGGTAACCACCGGACTGCACAAACTCCGCGAATGCGCCGTTCGTGACTTCACAGGTGTCCATGAAGAATTCATCGAGCTGCGCGGCCGTATTCTCCGACGGCCGCCCCCAGGCGACGAGGTTGTAAGGGCCTCCCGCCACGCGCACCATGCCGTCTGGAACGGTCCCCGCGGGCGACAGGACCACATTCAGATTGATGGGGGCTTCCGAATCAGTGATCCAGTCGTAATCGGATTCGGCTTCCGGCGGTTTGACATACTGCAGGGCGCCGTCGTGCCAGAATCCGTTCTCCCACCGGCCGAACTCACTCGAAATGGTTCGTTCGAGCGTGACATACCCGTCCTTTTCAATCCGCAGCAGGTAATCTCCGCGAGCGATCGACGCCTGTTCAATCGGTGTCGTGCCGATCTGAACTGGATCGGGAAAAGACCCCTTGCCGTCCGGCTGGTAGCGCTGCAGCATGACGATCGCACCGGGCGGTTCCGACGTTACATTGAGGACATCGGTGACGCGGGGCAGCGACTGGGCCAACTGTTTGTCGCCAGGAATGACGTGCATCAGTTGCTGCGCCAGATCGTACGCTTCGAAGTAGCGACGCTGTTCGAACAACTGCTGAACTTCGGGCACGCGCCGGCGAGCACTGTCCTCGATCGCCCGGGCCAGTGCCTGCCGATGCGCTTCCTCCTGCCGCTGCCGGGTTGTGTGCGCGTCCCAGGCGAAATATGCGATCGCGATGATCGCCACAACGGCTGCCGGCACACGCAGTCGCTTGAGATTGCGCACGAATGATTCTCGCGTCTGCAGCCGGCGCAGCGCAGCCGCCAGATCCTCCGCGGAGCGGTATCGTTGTTCCTTGTCCTTCGCGAGCGCTCGCAGGATGACGGCGTCAAACGCGCGCGGCAGACCAGATCGCACAGCGCTGGGCCGCGGCGGATTCACGTCGCGGATCTTCTGAATGATCTCGACCGGCACCGTCCCCTCGAACGGCCGCCGGCCGGTTGCCGCCTCGTACAGCACGCATCCCAGCGAGAAGATGTCGGACCGGGCGTCGATGTGCTCACCCCGCGTCTGCTCGGGCGACATGTACGGCACCGTTCCCGACACCGAGCCGGCCTGCGACAGCGAGACTGACGTCAGACTGATCGCTCCCGCGGCCACGGCGGCAGGGTCACACGGCGCGGCCGCCGTCGCACCGGCGATCTTCGCCAGGCCGAAGTCCACAATCTTGACCTGCTCCGATTGCGTAAACAGGATGTTTCCCGGCTTGAGGTCACGGTGGACGATGTTGATCGCATGTGCTGCCGAGGCCGCATCCGCCGCCTGCAGCCCGAGGGCAATCACGTCCTGAAGTTCCAGCGGTCCGCGCAACAGTCGGTCGCGGAGCGATTCTCCATCGACGAATTCCATCTCGATGAAGCTGACGCCGTCCGCTTCTTCCGCTTTGTAAATGGTGACGATGTTCGGATGATTGAGGGCCGAAGCTGCTCGCGCCTCACGCAGGAATCGCTTGCCGGCCTTGCCATCGGCGTGAATCGACGGCGGCAGCAGTTTGAGCGCCACCTGTCGGCCCAGCCGCACATCCTCGGCCAGATACACTTCTCCCATTCCACCGGCGCCGAGCTTCCGGATGATCCGGTAGTTCTGCAGTTGATGACCGGCAAGCAACTCGGTTTCGTCGCGGGGACCGTCGGGTGGGGTATCCGAGAGCAGCGTCGCCTCGGCGGTGTCGTTCACCTTCACCGGTGCCGCGCCGTTGACACGGTCCGAGCCGAGCGCCTCCAGTGCCGGACGCTCGATGAAACTGGTGTACGGGTCGTCGTACGCGAGCAGAGCGGCCACTTCGTCGCGCAGGCTGGTATCGCCGTCACAGGCCTGATTGACAAAAGTTGCTCGATCCTGGTCCGACTGTTCGAGCGCGGCGTGGAAGATCGCTTCCACCCGCTGCCAGCGTTCACGGTTCATCCTCGTCCCCCTCGCTGAGGTATTTCCGCAGCCAGGACTTCGCCAGCCGCCAGTCGCGCCGCACCGTATCGGGCGACACGTCCAGCACGGCGGCCGCCTCTTCCAGTGTCAATCCGCCAAAAAACCGCAGTTCCACGACCTGACTCTTCCGTTCGTCAAACTCCGCCAGGGCCGCCAGCGCCTCGTCGAGCGCCACCAGTTCGTCATCGCGGCCGGGATCGAGGACGGCCGATTCTTCCAGTTCCACATGCCGCCGTCCGCCCCCCCGTTTCTGGTAGCCGCGGCGGCGGGCGCGGTCCACCAGGATCTGTCGGATCAGTCGTGACGAAATCGCAAAAAAGTGCGCCCGGTCCTGCCACTGTACGTTCTGCACGTTGACGAGGCGCAGGTAGGCCTCGTTCACGAGGGCCGTCGTCTGCAGCGAATGGTCCAGTCGCTCACCGCGCAGGTAGTGCTGCGCCAGCTTGTGGAGTTCGCTGTATATGGCGGGCATCAGTTGATCGAGCGCAGCCCGATCACCTTTCCCCCAGGCTTGCAGAAGCTGGGTGACTTCAACAGACGGCGTGGACATGCAGATCGGTCCCGGGACCCGGATGTGGCCAAGCCGTCATTATACAACTGCGCGAACCGGAGGGGATTCTGGTAATGCGATTTTGACAGAATCAGCCCAAACAGGGCGTCCACGACGTCGAACGGCGCCGCGAATCAAAAGTGCCCGGATTTCTTTCACGCTCCAACCGTCAATTCTCGCATGGTGACTCAAGCCGATCGGTGATGTAGACCGCCGCGGCAAGGCTTGGAGCGCTCCGTCTGCTCGCTCACGGCAGCCGTTCTCACCAACTTGCAGACCCAAGGAAATCGTCCATGAACCGTATGTTGTCCTTGTGCTTCGCGATGCTTGCCATTGTGACACTGAACGCGATGGGGCACTCCCCCCCGGCCGCGGCGTCCGAACCGGTCCCATTCAAGGGCCGCGCTGCTCTGGTGCTCACCGGTGCCACTCCGGTCGGCGACAACCTGCAGTTGACTGCCGAGGCTACGGGGGTCGCGACCCACCTGGGTCTGTTCACGCGGACGGAAACGGTTGTGGTGAACCCATTCGGCGTCTTCGTTGATGGTCTCATCACATTTACGACCAGAAATGGCGACGAGCTCTACGCCGGTGTGGCGGGGGGCTTCACAGCGATGGATCTCTCAACGGCCGCAGGATCATACACCTTCCTGGGCGGGACCGGCCGGTTTCAAAATGCTTCGGGCAACGCCGAGTTCTCCGCCGTTGCCACTGAGACCGGTTACGACATCACGTTCGACGGGAAGATTCAGTACTAGGCCGGCCTCGTTGGATACACCGGAGGTTACGGCGCTGCTCAGTGAAGCGGGGGTCAGCCTGGGGAGGGCGAGGTCATCGCAACGAGCTGCTCCAGCACCTGCCGCTCAGCCATGTGTGGTTGGAAGTGTACAGCGACGACCGGGTTGTCGTACCGATGGTCCATAATGCCCGGCCGGTCGACGAGGACGTTCTGAGCGGCGCATGCTTCGCCGTGATACATGCTGCGACGTTTACTTCGTACGACGATGGTGCGCAGAAGCCACGACTGTCAGAACCCCGCGCGTAATTGACTTGTCGGCCCGATCCGTGTGGACCAGGGCTGTTCACCCGGGAGTGTCCCTGCTTCTTTCGGGCGATCAGATCGCGAGATCTTCCGCACGGAGTGATCAGAACCCTCCCCGTTTCCTGTCCCATTGAAAGAGAGGTCTGATCATGCTGCGTGAACCAAAGAAGGTCGAGAAAACGGCTCAGGTCCGCAAGGACCAGAAGTCCGGCCGCTTCCAGTTCGTCAAGCTGGAAGAGCGCATTGCGCCGGCGTGCCACTACAACCCGCAGGGTAAGAAAGTGGGTTGTCGACACTACGGATCCTTTTGACAGAGGGCGGCGATCACGGGACGGGGCGTCGGGCCCCGTCCCGTTCTTCCTGAACGAACGGTGACGTGAACACGTCGCCTGCAGCCAACATTGCCGCGCCGTTGCCAATGAGGCAACGAGTCGACTTGGCCTGGACGCCATTTCGGAGCCGGTGCCTCGTGCTTGCAGCGCATCCCGGGATTCACACCGGCCAGATTTCCGACCAATTCCATTGCCGGTCCGGTGAACGTTTCGCGCATTAAGTCATAGACACGAGGGAAAACATCATGTCTGTGACGTCGCGAGGTCTGACGCTGCGGCCGGTCACCGAAGACGACATGCCGTTCCTGTTTCGGCTGTTCGCCGATCCGGACCGCTGCCACCTGTGGATGCGGTGCCGCGAGGTGTTCGACGAGCGCCAGTTCTACCACGCCT
>CAZWGW010000005.1:0-1870 GCA_964633565.1 uncultured Planctomycetaceae bacterium | reverse complement strand
CGCGGCCAAGTTCCTGATCGAACGTGAGGGGGAGCGGCTGGGACTCGTCTACGAGTACCGCCGCACAGTGGAAGACGGCCACACGAAGGTCGCCACGCTGCTCGACGAAGACTGCGTCGGCACCGGGTACGGCGCCATCGCGACCGCGCTGCTGGTGGACTGGCTGTTCCGGTCCCAGCCGTTCTGCAAGGTCTACATGGAGGTGTACGAATACAACCCGGAAGTGGCGGCCATGCTGCAACAGGCCGGGTTCGAGTCCGAGGCCGTGCTGAAGGAAGACCGCTTCCGCGACGGTCGTTACTGGGACCTCTACGTCCTGGCCGTCTACCGCGAGAACTGGCCCGCGGTGCGGGTCCGGATTCTCGGCCGAAATTCTGACGTTGATCGCGTGGCGCCCGCCGCCGGGACGAACGGTCGCGGCCAACTCCTGGAGGTGAGCGCCTCGTAAATTCGGGCCCGGACTGTGTTGGTCCGTGCCATTTCCGCCGGTGAATTGCCGGTGTTCCGTGGTTCCCTCTGAACGAAAGGGACAACCGTGTTACGCAAGCCTGAGAAGCCGAAGTCCGAAATCCCGACCAGGCCGGCCCGCAAGCCGGAGCGCTTCAAGTTCGTGAAGCTCGAAGAGCGCATCGCTCCCGCGTGCCACTACAACGCCAAGGCCGGCAAGTACGTCGGCTGTGGCAACAACCACTACGGCTACAAGTAGGCCGACGCGTCATCGGCCGGGCCGCGGAGGGAATTGTCCCTCCGCGACCCGGACGGTCTTATTTTGTTCCAGACATGGGGTCTTGGGTCATGGTTCGCCGGGCCGGGGCTGCGGAAACTCGCCGGACAATCCATCGCCGGTGCCTGGAATGGCGTTTTCCGCCAGATGCTCCCCGCGACCGATTCTCTCCGTCTGCGGGAGATTCGACATTTTTTCTCCCCGGTTTTGCGGACTTTTCTCGCTTGTACTTATGAGCGACGGGAGAACATCATGCCAATCTCAGCACGGGGCATCACACTGCGGCAAGTGACCGAAGACGACCTCCCGTTTCTGTTCGGGTTGTTCGTCGATCCGTGCCGCTCCCATCTCTGGATGTGCGGCCGAACGGTCCACGACGAGCGCAGCTTCCACGAAGCGTGGATCGGCTGGAGCACCGGCATGATGGGCGCCAAGTTCCTGGTGGTCTCCGGCAATCGGCCGATCGGGCTCGTTTTCGATTACGACCGGGCCGTCCTGGATGGATTCACCAAGGTGACGGCCCTGCTCGACGAGGCGAGCGTCGGTTCCGGCGGCGGCGTCATCGCCACTGGGCTGATCGTCGACTGGCTGTTTCAACACCTGCCGTTGCGCAAGGTTTATACCGAAGTCTACAGCTACAACCGCACGGTTCTGAGCATCCTCCGCAAGGCCGGGCTGGTCGAAGAGGGCGTCCTGCGGGGAGTCCGTTTCTGGAACGAGAAGTACTGGGATGTCCACATCCTCGCCGTCGATCGCCATGGCTGGCCCGACGTGCGCCGGAAGTTCCTGCGTCTCCCGGCCGCGGGGCCGCACGATCTCGTAACGCAGGGCGGCGGGACGCCGGAAGTCGTCGCCGATGTGAGGACATTCGCCCCGGACCACGAACTGCAACTTGCAACAACCTGTACGTAGTTCACGGCCAGTCCGATCTGTGTGGAATCGGGCAGCGGCCGTGAGATCGTCCTGTCTCAAACCGAGTGAGCCATCGCCTGGTCATCAGTCGAAATGAACGGGACTCACCAGTTCCGCAGTCTCTTTGAAAGTGAGGTCTGATCATGTTGCGTGAACCGAAGAAAGCCGAGCACACCGTCCAGGTCCGCAAGGACCAGAAGTCCGGCCGCTTCCAGTTCGTCAAGCTGGAAGAGC
>CAZWGW010000004.1:0-30051 GCA_964633565.1 uncultured Planctomycetaceae bacterium | reverse complement strand
CGTTCGCTGAACGATCACGCGGCCATCGCCGAACTGCTCGGACCGTACAAACTGAGCCTGCACTCCGGATCGGACAAGCTGTCGATGTACCCGGCGTTCGCGCGGGCGACCAAGGGACGCTTCCACGTCAAGACGGCCGGTACCAGCTACCTGGAGGCCCTGCGCGTCGTCGCCCGGCACGATGAGACGCTCTTCCGCCGGATCGTGGATTTCGCTCGCACGCGGTATGACACCGACAAGGCGACCTACCACGTCTCCGCCACGCTGGCCTCAGCGGCGCCGCCATCAGACGTGCGGGATGTTCGCGCGTTGGAACGGCAGTACCTGGAACTCTGGTCCGAAGTGCCGCACGGGCGTGGCTTCACCGCGCCGGGTCGGCAGATCCTGCACTGCACGTTCGGCAGCGTGCTGACACACCCGGAGTTCGGCCCGGCGGTGCGGCGGGTGCTGGAGGCGCACCCGGAGACGTACGAGGAGGTGCTGGCCGATCACTTCGCGCGGCACCTGCAGGCGCTGCAGGCGGGAATGTAGTCCACTCGCTCCGCGAGTGGACAGGTCGATCCGGACGCAGACACGACCGCTTGCATCCGCCCTACTACACGAAACATTACAGAGGCAGGGAATGACGCACTATCCGATCCTCACCGCGTCGGACCGGCCGTTCTACCCTGGAGGTCCACGTTGTCCGGTCTGCGGAGGCGACTTCTCGCAAGGTCTCGCCTACTTGTCGGCCGGGGCGCTGCACCTGACCGCCGATGGCCGGAACAGCATCGAACCGGACCGACTCCAGGCGTTTCTGCACGTCGGTACCCACGGGCGAGATTCGGACATGCGAGACTCGAGCGACATTGAGGTCGTCGCGGACCTGCACGGCGGGCAGTTTGATCTGCAGTGGTGTTCCGTTGCCTGCATGCGGAAGTGGCTGCTCGAACTGCTGGATGAGGTCGAGTCGGCAGCGGGAAACCAAGCGGCCACTGATCCATCACCGGGAGACGCGTAGTCGACGCTACTGGCCCAACCGGTACGGGAACAATCCCCGATTCAAGGCGGTCGTCAGGCCATACCGGGTGTCGCCACCTGCGCGGCTTCACACGAAACCTGCTCGATGCGGGCAATGCGCGAGTCCGGGCGCAGCCCGTCCACCAGCAGCACGCTCCAGCGGCGCTCGCGGCCGTCCACGCGCATCACAACGGTGGCGGGACCAGGAGGCGCTTCGTATGCTTCGCGGAGTGTGATGCGGTCGGGACCGATTGCATGGAGCGAGATCGTTTCCCCGGCGAACTCCAGGCTGAGGTCGACGGTCGAGGAGTATCCGTTCGTCTGCGAGGGCTGGATCATGCTTCCGTGGCTCGAAGTGGTCCGTGAACGGTTGAACGAATACGCCGGTCATCGCGGCCGGGTCATCGAGGAACAACTCGGGTATAGGTATGATGGTATCGTCTGTTCAACCGATTGCCAATCCGCGATTAAGGGCCTTCGTTATCAGGAACTGTATGAGCGGGAACGAGATGTCTATCTCCGCCTCTACAATCGAGACGTGTTCGAGGTCTGCGGGTGCAAGATACCTCGATTGATTGACTACGACGATCGCCTTTGGGTCGTGGAAATGGAGACGGTCTCGCCGCCCTTCGTCCTCGACTTCGCCGGCGCCTACCTCGACCGCAAGCCCGACTTTCCTGCCAACGTCATCCGCCGCTGGCAGCGTGAAAAATTCGCACAATTCGACGACGACTGGCCGCGGGTCCAGAGTATCATGGCCGAACTGGCCCGGCACGGAATTCATCTCGCCGACGTGAAGCCCGGCAACATCACCTTTCACTGACGCGATTCGCCTGAACAGGGAGGGACGAGTCATGCTCCGACGGACGAACGTTGTTCGCTGCGTTCTCAGCCTCTTTCTCTGGCTCGGGGCGGGCTGCAGTTCGCAGAAAGATCCACAACCGGCCGGCGGTGCTCCAAACGTCGGTGACGTTCCGCCGACCGGAGCGCCACGCGATGTGGAAGCAGTCCGCACGCTCCAGGACCTCGGTGTACACCTCGAGCCAAACGACGCCGGCGCCGTGGGGAGAATTGACTTTACCCGCACGGCCTGTGGCGACGACGACCTGGAACGGCTGCGCTTGCTGCAGAGCGTTGAAATCCTCACGCTCACGGGCACCGACGTCACGGACGCCGGTTTGGACCATTTGAGCGGTCTGCCGAAAATTCGCGTCCTCGAACTCGATGCCACGCACGTCACTGATGCCGGCCTGTCGACCCTCGGCAATCTGAAGTCGCTCGAATCGCTGAGCCTGAGCGGCACGCAGGTGACCGATGCCGGCCTGGAAGCACTCACAGACCTGTCTGGCCTCACCTCGCTCGCGCTCGCGAAGCGGCCCGACGAGTCGTTCTCGCTCGTCCAGGGGAGCAGCGGCGACGCAAGTGGCGAACCTCAGTTTCGGCCCAAAATCCCGCCCGATCACACGGCCGAAACGCGGATCACTGACGCCGGACTTAATCAGATTGCCCGGTTCACTGGCCTGAAGTCGCTGAACATCAACGGGGCAGCAATCACCGACGATGGGCTGGCCGTGCTCGCCGGTTTGACGCAGTTGACCGATCTGCACCTCGAACACACGCCGATCACCGACGCCGGCCTGCAGCACCTGCGGGAGCTGCGACACCTCGAATCGCTGCACCTCGACGGCACGCAGGTGACGGACGCCGGACTGGCCATCATCGGCGAACTGCCGGAACTGAAGACGCTCGGCCTCTCGCAAACCACGGTCACTGATTCAGGGCTCGATGCGTTGCGTCGCCTGTCGAAACTGGAGTCGCTGTGGCTGCAGGAGACGCAGGTCACTCGTGACGCCGTCCTCACACTGCGCAAGGAACTCCCGGCCCTGCAGTTCGTGGACTTCCCCGGTCGCCCCGACTCGTTCGAGGCCGATCCGGAGGCCGGGCCGCGCTTCCCGCAGATCGAAGCTCTGGGGGGCAGGGTCTCGACGAACCGCAACGTGCCGTTTGGACCGGCGTGGGTCGTCGACTTCACGGGGACGCAGATCAGCGACGCCGACCTGCGGGCGCTGCACTCCGTCGTCGACCTCAATTTCGGGTATCTGTCGATGCTCGTGCTGGAGAATACACCGATCACCGATGCGGCGATCGACGAATTGCGGGCGTTTCGCACACTGGAATGGATTGACCTGAGCCACACGCAGGTCACCGGGGCGCAGTTCGACAAACTCGCGTCATTGCCCGAACTTAAGGCGCTCGTCCTGATCGAGACACAGACCACCGACGCCGGACTGAAGTCGCTGGCAGGCGTCAGGTCGCTGCAGACCCTCAACCTGCACCAGACGCCGGTCACCGAGGAAGGTATTGCGGCGCTCTCGGTGCTGCCGAGTCTGCGCATCCTGAACCTCGGTCGAACGCAATTGACGGATGCGTGGCTGCCGGGCGTGCTGAAGATTCAGTCGCTGGAGGGACTTGATCTGTCGGAGACGGAGCTGACAGATGACGGGGTCAGGCAACTGGCCGGCCTGCGCGGGCTCGTCTCGCTCGACCTGCATGGAACTTCAATCACGGGTGAGACCGTCCATTCGCTGACTGCCCTCAAGCAACTGAAATGGCTCAACGTCGCCGACACCGGCCTCAACGATCAGGGCCTGGCCGCACTCGCGCAACTGCCCGAGCTGACGCACCTGCTGGCCGCCGGCACGCCGGTGACAGACGCCGGGCTGCCACACCTGGAAACACTGCTCGTCCTGTCGGAACTCGACCTCAGCCGCACCGCCGTCACCGACGCCGGATTGGCACATTTCGGACGACTGTCGTCGCTGCGCAAATTGTCCCTCGCCGACACCTCGCTCACCGGCGCCACGCTCGACCAGCTTGCCGGCCCACTCGCACTCGGGTTCCTCGACCTGAGCGGTACGAAGATTGAACTTGCCGGCCTCCGGGGGCTGTCCGCGCTCGGCAACCTGCAGTTCCTCCTGCTGGAACGGACTGGCCTCACCGACGACCAGTTGGCGCCGCTGACGGAGATCCGCGACCTGGTGGCGCTCGACATTGCGGATACCAGGGTCACCGCCCCCGCACTGGCCCACGTGGCGCAGTGCCGCGGGCTGCGGATGCTGGACCTGAGCGGTCTGCCCCTCTCTGACACCGATATCGAGCCGCTCAAGAAACTGACACGCCTTCGAGAACTCAATGTCACTGGCACGAAGTTGAGCGAGGCGGGCGTCGTTGGGTTGCGTGAGGCGATGCCCGAGTGTCGCGTCGTGTTTGAATCGCCCACGCCGAGCGGGGATACTCCTTCGTCGACGCAGTCAGCCTCCCCTTGAACGGTTCGCGCCATGCTCAAGCACACGCTCATCCACCCCCAGATCAACGCCATCCTCGGCCGTGCCGGCCATCACTCGAA
Source organism: uncultured Planctomycetaceae bacterium (assembly GCA_964633565.1). Taxonomy (GTDB): domain Bacteria; phylum Planctomycetota; class Planctomycetia; order Planctomycetales; family Planctomycetaceae; genus CAZWGW01. The sequence goes on along the minus strand of CAZWGW010000004.1, from coordinate 25,646 downwards.
AGTGCTGATCGCCGACGGCAACTACCCGGCGTACAACACGCTCGGCCCAAACGCCGAACTGGTCTGCCTCAACCTTTCGCCCGGAGTTGTCGGTTGTACCGACGTGCTCAAGGCGCTGGTCACGGCCATACCGATCGAAGCGGCCAACACGATGGGCATCCCGGAGGACGACCCGCACGCGCTGGGCGGCGATCCTCCGATCTGGAACGACTATCGCCGCGTACTTGCGGACTCCGGAGTGGACATCGAACTGCAGCCGATCCAGAAGTGGGACTTCTATGACGCCGTCGCCTCGCGCGATCACGTGCTGACGATCCAGACGGCCGAACAGGCGCTGTGGGCCAACCTGCTGCTGACGATCGGCGTGCGGAAGCCCGGGGAGTAGTCCGCATGGAATTCGATCTGCCGTGCGAGTGCGGAAAGGTACATCGCTTGTCGATCGGCCTGGCCGGAACAATGGGCGACTGTGATTGTGGTCGTCGGTTTCCCGTCCCTTCCTCGCTCAAACTCCGTGAAATGGCCGGTCTCGCGCCGGTTGAACCGGAGCCGGAGTTGGTCCTCAGCCGTTTGGTCGAGACCGGAGAACTGCCGCCACCGTCTTGCATCATCTGCGGCGGGAATGCCGCCGTGCGAGTCGAACTCCTCGTCGAATGCGAACGGCAGTACGCGCGGTCCCGCGACAACGATGCGGCGGTCTACGGACTGCTGCTGGGGGCCGCAGGCCCGCTGCTCGTGGCGCTGGCATCATCCGCAGTCGGCACCCGCCGCCGGGACGTCGAAACATTCGGCCGCGACGTCTTCGTTCCGGCGCCGCTGAACGCGTGCCATATGTGTGCCGGTCAAGTCGCTCCGCGCCGCGTCGGCCGGCTGCTGAAGGCATTGGCCTTGATCTGTACTCTGTCTGCGCTGGCCCTGATTCTCATGTGGCGACTCGTACCGGCGCTGTGGTTGTTCGGAGCTTCCATCGCGCTGCGTCTGGCGGCGCGGTCTCGTCGCAGCGCTGAGCAGATACGCCTCCGCAAACTGATCGGCCGAATGCCGGAGTACCGTGACTTGTTCCGCAAATACCCGCGCGCCACAATCCAGTTCTGATACCATCCGTTGCCTTTTCAGGATGCGGTTCGAACATGCAACGACGCCCACTGGGCCGGACCGGACTGACACTCCCCATCCTCTCCTTCGGCGCCTCTTCGCTCGGCCGCGAATTCCGCCGCGTCGACCTGAACGAGGCCCTGCAGTCCGTACACACGGCGCTGGAGTGCGGCCTCGATTACATCGACACCTCCCCCTACTACGGCCGCGGCATGTCGGAAGTGTTGCTTGGCGTGGCGCTGGCGGACGTGCCGCGCGATTCGTACCTCCTCAGCACCAAGCTCGGCCGCTACGCGCCGCAGCATTTCGACTTCTCGGCGAAGCGCGTGGCGGAGAGCGTCGATGTGAGCCTGGAGCGGCTGCAGACGGACCACATCGACATCGTGTTCTGCCACGACATCGAGTTCGTCGACATGCAGCAGATCGTCGACGAAACGCTTCCCGCACTCCGCAAGCAGCAGCAACTCGGAAAGGTACGGTTCATCGGCGTCTCCGGCTACCCGATGATGATGTTCCGGTTCATCCTGGACCAGACCGACCTCGACGTCGCCCTCTCGTACAATCACTACACGCTGCAGAACACGATGTTCGCCGACCTCGTGCCGTACCTGAAGCAGAAAGGGGTCGGCATTATCAACGCCGCCCCTTTTTCGGCGCGGCTGCTGAGCAATTCGCCGCTGCCGGTCTGGCACAAGGCGACGCCCGAGGTTCGGGCGATCTGCCGCCGCGCGGCGGAGCATTGCGCGACGGCTGGCACCGACATCGCCAGGGTCGCGCTGCAGTTTTCCGTCGCCAATCCCGACATGACGACCTGCGTCACCGGCAGTGCAAATCCCCGGCGGATCAAGGAGTGGGCGCAGTGGGTCGGGGAGCCGATCGATGAGCAGTTGCTGCGTGACGTGCAGGAGATCCTGCGGCCGATCCACAACTGGTTCTACATCGAGGGGCGGCCGGAGAACAACGATGCAGTCGATCGCTCAGGCTGAAAGCGATCGCCTCGACGCAACTCACGCAATCCGGTCCAGCGACGGATCGTGTTGATCGTAGATCCGCGCCAGGAACAGCGTGAAGAACACCGACGCCAGCGTCACGGCGCACCACATCGTGACGGCGAACGCGGCCCGGTGATTACCCCCCAGAAACGGCTCCACAAACGGCAATTGGGACACGTCGCGGGCCAACTGCGACAGCCAGTACACCACGACCAGCGCCAGCGCGAACAGCAGGCTCTTGGCGGTGAACGTCAGCGTCGTCCGCAGAAAGACTTCCAGCCCCTCCTGGTTCGGCCGATACGGGTACAGCAGGAAGATCGCGTTCTCCATCGAGAAGATCAGCAGGTTCATCGGGAACAGGAATGCAATTGCCCCCGCCACGTAGGCTGCCGGCACCGGACGGAGCACCGCGGCCGCGATCAGCACCAGGAGCTGAAACACCGTGGCGACCAGCACCGGCGCAGCGAGCTGCCCCAGCACGATTGACGTCGATCCGATCGGCAGCGTCTTGAAGATCTCCAGCCGCTCCACGTCGCGACGGAAATCAAACTTGAGTCCCGCCGGCAGCAGGAGCAGCGAGTAGAACGCCAGTGCGGCCGCCACGCTGCCGAACGTCGTGACGGGTGACAGCCGCTGCATGAGCGGCAGACCGGAGAGGATTGCCGGCGCCGCCAGCGCCAGCAGCAATCCGCCGAAGTGCATCCGCACCCCCAGGAGCTGCCGCCACACCAGGGGACCGATGCCCAGCCACTGCGGGACGGAGTCCATGTCGACCTTGCGCGTACAGGCGTCCGCGCTGGCCTCTTCACCCCGCCCTTCACTGACGTAGGAACGCCGCTCCGCTTCCAGACCGTGGACGTACAGCCGTGCATCAAGCCACACGGCCAACCTGGCGACCGCAGCCACCATTCCGGCGCCCAGGGCCAGCCAGCCGAACAGTGAGGGAGTGACGGACGGCGCAGCGATGACGTGGGCGTACACCTGGAACGGTGCGAGCAGCACCGAACCGATGGGCGTCTGGAGCACGTCTCCCAGCCCGCGGAGGTATTGCATCAGCCAGGCGAGCGATGCCGCGAAACCGGTCGTCGCCGCACCGCCTTCCGGTCGGGCCAGCGCGAATCCCAGACCTCCCAGCAGGAACGCCGCCGTTGACGCGAGCACCCCGGCGCGGAGCCGGCGATAGGTCCGGGCCGAGACTCCGCCGGCTGTAATGTCGATGCACATCCGCAGCAGGTCGACGAACGCCAGCCCCAGAAAAATCGCGACAAAGCCGGCCCAGCTCACGACAAGGTCCGGCAGCAAAAGCAAAGTGGCGCACGTCGCCTTGAGCAGCGTCGCGGTAAGGATCACGGCAATGCGGTACACGATCAGTGAGCGACGGTTGAACGGTCCGCCGCACAGCAGGTCGCTCTCTGCCGGTGTCCACTCCAGGGGCTCCTCGGGGCGGTGCCAGGCCGCCTTGAGCAACTGCCAGGTCGCATAGATCAGCGGCACGACCGGCAGCCAGTAATGAAACGACTCCTGGTTGTACGCGTCGCGGTAGACGATGCTGAGTGCCGCGTTCCCCAGCCAGATCGACGCGAGCAGCAGCGCCAGCGACGACAGCGCCGCGCGGCGCGGTGTCGAGAAACCGCGCGCCAGCCGCTTCAGCTTCGCCACACCCTGAAACTGAAGCAACTGCGCCAGTGCCGGATCAAGTGCCCATGCGTGCATTGTGGTGAGTGTTGGCTGGTGAGTGGTGATTGGCGACTACTGACGGAGGGTCGTAATCGGTTGCCCACGACGGACGACGGACGACTGACCCATCCGTTCTACGCGCTGACTCCCGCCGCGGGGCGCTGCGCCGATCGCTCTGTCGCAATAAAGAAGATCCGCTCCAGCGTCCCCTGCTGGTCCTCGGTCATGTAGGCCGCCTTGAGGTCCGCCAGGGGGCCGCAGAACTGTGATTCCCCCTTTGACAGGATCAGCACATGCGTGCACAGGTCCTCCACCATCGCCAGCAGGTGCGAGCTGATGATCACGGCTGCGCCGTCGGCCGCACGTTCGACCAGCGTGTTCTTGAGCACGCGGATACCGTGCGGGTCGAGGCCGGTGAGTGGCTCGTCCAGCAGCAGCGCCCGCGGGTCGTGCAGATAGGCGCAGCAGATCGCCAGCTTCTGCCGCATGCCGCGGGACAGGTCGCGTGCCGACGTCCGCCGCTTGAACGTCAGTTCGAACTTCTCCAGCAGCGCCGCGGCTTTCTCTTCGGCGTGCTCCACCTTATAGGCGGCCGCCGTAAACGCGAGGTGCTGTTCCACCGTCAGATCGGGGAACAACTGCGGGTCGTCCGGCACGTAGGCCAGCAGCCGCTTGGCCGCCACCGGGTCGCGCACGACATCGTGACCGCCCACTTCCAGCCGGCCATGACTGGGCCGCACCATGCCGCTGATCGCCCGCATCGTCGTCGTCTTTCCCGCGCCGTTCGGGCCGATCAGTCCCAGGATCTGTCCGGCTCTTGCCCGGAACGAAAGGTCGCTGACGGCCACGGTCCGTTCGTAGGCCTTGTGGAAATCCTCGACGAGAATCACGACTGTGCTCCTTTGCGAGTTGGCGAGGGGAACGCCGGTTGGCCCGGACGGGAGAGAAGGGTTATCTCCTGCGAAGCCTAGCTCATTCGTGCGCGCAGGGATGGAGTTCCCCTGCAGACTTGACCTGTGGGATCTGCCGGTCGTAACGCCCCTGCCGACAGTGCCGGCGAACATCGCCGGACTCTTCAACGGGCGTCCGGTCTGATATCATCAGGGGAACAGGTGTACCGATGTCCGCAGATCCGTTCATTTCCCTCCGCGCATTTCAGCCCGTCATTCAGCGCTGGTTTGCCGGCCGCTTCACCGCCCCCAGCGAGCCGCAGGCCCGGGGCTGGCCGCATATCGCCGCCGGCCGACACACGCTGATTGCCGCCCCCACCGGCAGCGGCAAGACGCTCACCGCCTTTCTGGCCGTCATTGACCGGCTGTTCAAGGAGGCCGTCGATCACCAGCTCCCCGAGGAAATGCGCGTCGTCTACGTCTCCCCGCTCCGGGCGCTCTCCAACGACATGCATCGCAATCTGGAAGTGCCTCTTGCGGAGATTCTGGCACAGGCCCACGCGGATGGACTCTCGCCTTCACCGATCCGTGCCGGTTTGCGGACCGGCGACACGCCGTCGCACCGGCGTGCACAGCTCGTCAAACACCCGCCGCATATCGTTGTCACGACGCCCGAATCCTTGTACCTCATGCTGACGGCCGAGAAGAGCCGCGAGGTCCTGCGGACCGTCGACACCGTCATCGTCGACGAGATCCACGCCCTCGTCCGCGACAAGCGCGGCTCGCACCTCTCGTTGTCGCTCGAACGCCTCGCCGCGCTCACAAACCGTCCGCTGCAGCGGATCGGCCTCTCCGCCACGCAGAAGCCGATCGACCGCATCGCGGAATTCCTCGTGGGGTCAATGGTCGAGCGTCAAGGTTCAAGGGCCCCCCAACTGGTTCTCCCTGGACCCTGGACCCTCGACCCTCGACCCGCCGTCGTCGACGTCGGCCATGCGCGCGACCTCGACCTCGCCATCGAAGTCCCCCCCAGCGAACTCTCCGCCGTCTGTTCGTACGAACAATGGGCCGAGGTGCACGCGCGCCTGGTCGAACTGATTCAGCAGCACCGTAGCACGCTGATCTTTGTCAATACGCGCCGCATGGCCGAACGAGTGACGCACCAGTTGACCGAACTCCTCGGCGAAGAAGCCGTCGGCAGCCACCATGGTTCGCTCGCCGCCGATATCCGCCTGTCGACGGAACGGAACCTCAAGGAGGGGCGGCTCAAGGCCGTCGTCGCCACCGCCTCGCTCGAACTGGGCATCGACATCGGCGACATCGACCTCGTGGTCCAGTTGGGGTCTCCCCGTTCAATCGCCACGTTTCTGCAGCGGATCGGCAGGTCGGGGCACGCGCTGGGACTGGTCCCCAAAGGCCGGCTGTTCGCACTCACGCGCGACGAACTGCTGGAATGCATGGCACTCATTCGTGCCATCCAGGCCGGCCGGCTGGACGCGATCCCCATCCCGGAAGCGCCTCTCGACGTGCTGGCCCAACAGATCGTCGCCGAGTCCGCGGCACAGGAGTGGAACACCGACGACCTGTTTGCACTCTGCCGCCGGGCGTATCCGTACCGCAGTCTTGCGCGCGAACAGTTCGACCGCGTGCTCGGGTTCCTGAGCGAGGGGATCGGGGATGCCGCCGGCCGGAGCCACGCGCTGACCCATCTCGACCACGTGAACCGCCGCGTGCGCGGGCGGCGCGGCGCACGGTTGACGGCCATCAATAACGGCGGTGCGATCGCCGAGATTGACTCCGTGCGGGTCGTGCTCGACCCGGAGCACACCGTCGTCGGCTCGGTCGACGAAGACTTTGCCGTCGAGAGCATGGGGGGCGACATCTTCCTGCTCGGCAACACATCGTGGCGCATCCGGCAGCTCCGCGGCAACGACCTGCTGGTCGCCGACGCCCACGGCGCTCCGCCGACGATCCCCTTCTGGCGCGGCGAAGCGCCGGGCCGCACCGTCGAACTGTCCGAAGAGGTCTCGCGACTTCGATCCGACATTGAGCAGCGCATCATTGCAGCGCCGTTTAGGGGAGCGCGTCAAGTGGTGCCGACGCGTCGGCACCACTTGACGCGCTCCCCTGCGGGTCGCGGCTGAACGATGACTCGCACGAGACCGATCAAATCACGCCAGAACCCGTGCGCTGGCTGACGGATGAATCCCACTGCTCCGACTACGCAGCCCGACAGGCCCTGACCTACGTCGCCGCCCAGCACGCTGCCATCGGCCTCGTCCCGACGCAGACGCGGGTCGTCTTCGAACGGTTCTTCGACGAATCCGGCGGCATGCAGCTTGTCGTCCATGCCCCCTTCGGCGGCCGGATCAACCGCGCGTGGGGCCTCGCCATGCGGAAGCGCTTCTGCCGCTCGTTCGATTTCGAACTGCAGGCCAGCGCCGACGACGACGGGTTTATTCTCTCGCTTGGCCCGCAGCACAGTTTTCCGATCGAGAGCCTGTTCGGCATGCTCCGCCCCGACAACGTGCGGAACCTGCTGGAGCAGGCGCTGCTCGCCGTGCCCACGTTTCACCTGCGCTGGCGCTGGAACGCGACCCGCGCGCTGCAGGTCGCCCGCCAGCGCAACGGAAAGAAAGTCCCCCCCGCCCTCCAGCGCTTTCGCAGCGAGGATCTGCTCACGGCCGTCTTCCCCAAGCTGACCGGCTGCCAGGAGAACATCACGGGCGACCATGAAATCCCCGACCATCCGCTGATCCACCAGACCGTCGACGACTGCCTGCACGAGGCCCTCGACCTCGACGGGTTGCTGAACGTGTTGCGGTGCGTGGAATCCGGCGAGCTGACGTTCGTCCCGCGCGACACGCGCGAGCCGTCCCCCTTTGCCTACGAACTGCTCAACGCCAATCCCTACGCGTTCCTGGACGGCGGCGAGATCCAGGAGCGCCGCGCCCGCGCCGTGGCGACACGCCGCTCGCTCACGATCGACAGCGTCCGCAATCTCGGCCGCCTGGACCCCGCCGCGATCGAGCAGGTGATCGCCGAGGCGCAGCCCCTCGTGCGGAGCGCCGATGAGCTGCACGACGTGCTGCTCAGTCGCATCCTGCTGCCAGTCAGCGAGCAGTCCGTTGTGAGTGATGAGGGAATGAGGAGATCAGGAGCTGAGGAGATCAGCAAGAACACACCGGCACCTGCGCCGTCTCCTCATCGCCTCATCCCCTCCTCTCCTCATCCGCAACACTTCTTCGAAGAACTGACTTGCGCAGGCCGTGCCGCCACCGTCCACTACGCCCGCACGCGCACCGCCTGCGTCGCCGCCGAGCGCTGGCCCGCCGTGCTGGCGATGTTCCCCGACGCCGTCGCCACCCCTCCGCTCGTCGTGCCCGACACCGTTCGCGACGAATGGACTTCCATCGACGCGCGCGTCGCTGCGGTCCGCGGGCTCGTCGACGTCTGCGGACCGGCCACGGCGCAGGAAGTCGCCGACCTGATCGGCATCACACCGGAGCAGGCCTTCGCCGCGCTGGAGGCCCTCGAAGGCGAAGGCACGGTGCTCCGCGGGCACTTTTGTGAGCAGCGTGGGGATCAGAATACCGATTTGTCAACGACGGACGTGCCCACTCTCAACGCTCCACTTTCGACTCTCGACTCTCCCGAGTGGTGCCACCGCCGCCTCCTTGCCCGCATTCACCGCCTCACGATGGCCGGGCTGCGGCGCGAGATTGAACCAGTCGATGTGCCGACTTACGTGCGGTTCCTGTTCCGTCATCACGGCGCGACCAGCGAAGCACGGCGCAGCGGCGCGAACGGCCTGTTTGAAACGCTCGGCCAACTGCAGGGACTGGATATCCCCGCGGTCGCATGGGAGCGCGACATCTTGCCGCTCCGGCTCAGCCCCTACCGCGGTGAATGGCTCGACGAACTCTGTCTTACCGGCGAAGCCGGTTGGGGACGCCTGTATCCGCCGCTGCGGGACCCCCAGAAGTCGCGTCCCATGGCGTCCATCACGCGCGTCGCACCGGTCTCGATCTTCCTGCGCGATGACTTGTGGTGGCTCGCGGGGGCCGACGATGAATCCGTGCCGGACCTGAGCAGCCCCGCGCAACAGGTCCTCGAACTGTTGCACTCAGGCGGCGCAATGTTCGCCACCGACCTGCTGGCGGAGTCAGGACTGCTCCCTGCCCAACTCGACGACGTGCTGGGAGAACTTGTCTCGCGCGGACTGCTGACCTCCGACGGGTTCGCCGGCCTGCGAAACCTCGTGCGCGTCACGGCCAGCGGCGAATCCTCGCCGGCGAACGGCCGCGGCCCGAAAACCGTCCGCCGCCGCTCAACCAGTTCCGCCGGCCGGTGGTCGCTGTGGCGCAGGAAGCAAACGGTCGGAGCCAATTCACCCGATGCACCACTTGGCCACCTGGCCGGACCTGCAAAGAGTGACTCCAGATCGCTTCTTCGCGAGGTCGTCGAGCACTGGGCGTGGCAGTTGCTGCGCCGCTGGGGGGTGGTCTTCAAAGACCTGTTGCGCCGCGAAAGCGGCGCGCCGGCGTGGTATGAACTGCTGCAGGTCTACCGCCGGCTGGAAGCGCGCGGCGAAATCCGAGGCGGACGTTTCGTCGCCGGCGTCGCCGGTGAGCAATTCGCACTGGGCGACACGGTCCGCGAGTTGCGTCGCCTGCGCGACGAACCGGCCGGAAGCGAAGTCGTCGTCGTCTCCGCGGCCGACCCGCTGAATCTGGTCGGCGTGATTGACGGGGAGGACCGCATCGCTGCCAGTGCATCCAATCGCGTGGCTTTCGCTGGCGGCAGCCCCGTGGCGGCGATCCAGGCCGGAGAATTGACCTGGCTCCGCGCCTGTGCTGCGGAGGTTCTGCCCGGCGTGCTGGAGCGGCTGGGACTGCAGCGCGAACGCCCTGATGACCCGCCGCCCGAAGCGGTCCCGACGCAGCAATTCGAAGGGCCGAGCGATCGCGACGGGACGGCCGAATCCAGGCGTCGAAAGCGGCCGCGAGTCCGGTCGGGAATCCCGCGGCCGCGCATTTCCTGAGAAACCAGAATATCGGCGGTTGCTCCGAAACCCGCAATCCTGCTTGACGAAATTACTCAGAATTCTCCGACGACCTCATTGCCGGCGCGTGTCCCCAGCGCGCGCCACACCTGCCGATTGAGGTTCTCGGACACCGACCGCGCTGATCCATCCATGAGCAGCACGTGGACCAGCCCCTCGTGCCAACTCCGGCTCGTCACGACGGCATACGTGCGATTCGGCGTCCCTTCCGGGTTGTCCTCGCGTTGTGAACTGTAATCGACGTCCTGCACGCCGTGCGGCCCGTTTGTGCAGAGGACCGGCGTGTTCGGCGTCAGTGTCGTCGTAAACCCGACGTGGTGGGCCCGGCCGTCCGCCCATTCCGTATGGCCGGACTCCGCCTGAAACTGGCTCGCGCCTGACACGTAGTTGCAGACCTCGGGGACGTTTGCCGGCGCCGGAAGGTTCGCGGCCAGGCCTGACGACGCATTCCGCGCGTACGGAGTGAACGCCCTTACTTCCGCGAAACAGAGCGTATTGCTCATGCCGTCCGTAAAGTCGCGCGGTCCGGTCCTGCTGTTCGGCCCGAACGCCCCGTCGCCGATGCGTCCCGTCGCGGGATCGAACACAAACCAGGTCCCCAGGTTCGCGGTGTAACACAGGGGATAATGTTCAGGGACACCGGCTGCCGTCACGCGCTGCCGGTCGTTGGGATCGCTCGGGCACTGCAGGATCTCGACGCGCGTCGCCTTGACGCCAAATGGGAACACAGGGGACGTCTGGTTGTAGTCCCGCAGGAAATCGATCGAGTTGTAGATGTTTCCCTGTTCGACGTAGGGCAGAATGCGCGCGGGGAGCGACCATTCGCCACCGTCTCCCGTGCCGACGCACATCGTCGGCGGGAATACCCGCATCGCATCGAGGTAGTTGTGCAGCGCCAGTCCGATCTGTTTGAGATTGTTGCGGCACTGAGTGCGCCGCGCTGCCTCGCGCGCCTGCTGCACGGCCGGCAGCAGGAGCGCAATCAGGATGGCGATGATGGCGATCACCACCAGTAGTTCAATGAGCGTGAATCCACGGCGGCGCGGACGGTCATCGGAAAAATCCATACCAGCATTCCTCGAAATTCGTTGCGGTCAGGATGGTGCCGTCCGTACAACGGCGGCGACAACGACGTCGAGTGTGGCTGGCGGGAGTCGACGCCCCTTTGGACGGAGGAGCAGCGACCGGATGAGGACGCCCGGTTTCGCGGAGAGGCGGTTCCGGGGTGCTTTGGCTGGCTGACTCTGACGACACTATTGACACTGAGTCTCAGTTGCAATATCGTATCACCCAGCGGACGACTTTGCAACCTCGTTCGCCAGTTCTCGAGTGATTCAACCGACGCAGGCACAGTCGTGGACCGGGAAGAAAGCGCCCCAGTGCAAAAGCACCGGCCCAAGGCCGCGGTCACTCCGCGGGCGGTCAGAACATTCTGCTCCGAGGAACTGTTTCAGGACGACAAGGAGATCGTGATTGAGCACGCCGGCGAGATTTATCGCCTGCGGATCACAAAGGCCCGAAAACTGATCCTGTACAAGTAGCGGTCAGCCGGCGTACGCGGTGCGCAGGCTGGCGAGGATCGCCTGCTCCAGGGCGAAGTCCCGTCCCACAGGGATCCAACCCGACGGCGCAGTCTGGCCGACGACCGGGTTCAGATCGAATTGCAGTGGCGTATTCTCCTGAAACGTGGCTGCTCCCGGAGAATTCGCCGCCAGCCCCGGCAGGTCTTCGCGCTCCTTGTACGCTTCGACTGACACCGCATAGCCGCCCCCCACATCGATCGGCACCAGCGTCACCCGCACCATTCGCCGCACCGATTGCAGCGTGCTCTCCAGCCGGTTGCCTGCACCGACCGAATCCCGGTGCCATGGCTCGAGACACCCGGAGCCGACCTTGTAATCCGTCTCAATGATCCGCGCCAGCCGGTCCTCCCGCGCCACGGGGAACTGGAACGAGTGGAGCACGTCGACAGTTCGCTCCCAGAGCGCGTCATCGTTTCGCGCCACGACCGGCAACGGGTTTGGTTGGGGTGCTGCGCCACTCGGCGCAGGCCCTGGGAGCTGGCAACCCGCCAGGCAGACGCACAGGACGACGGTAACCGGGAGCCGGCGCGGCACAGGGATTCTGACAGCGATCGGGAAGGGACGGAAGGGGGCGAATCCTCGCAACTTCACCTGATCCCATCAAGCTGAATCTGCGTCAACGAGTGAAACGGCGCAGTCTGCGTCTCCGGCGCTGCTACGTGATGTACAGCCAGCGGCCGATCAGCACCGTCGGCAGCAGGAGCGCCGCCGTCCCCACGGCGTACCACGCTCCCGGCGTCCCCAACTTGAAGTAGATCAGGGTCGCGTCCAGCATGATGATCGACATCAGCATCACCTTGACCGTGACTTGCACCTTGGCCGGGGAGGGGTCGAAAATTGCCGACGTGATCCGGCGATCAATCGTGACCGCGATCATCACCAGGACGAGCAGCGCCGCCGTGTCGTCCGCCTCTCCGCTCCACGACACCATCAGGGCGAATCGGTCGTACGCCAGCAGCATCAATCCCGCCAGTCCGGCATTGACGATGACCGCGGCCAGCCACAATTGTGCCGGGCGGCTCCGCCCTGCCTCCTGTCGCGCAAACAGCGTCACGCCGGCAACGTACATTCCCAGCGCGGCTGCGATCCACGCCTGCGGCAGCAGCCACGGCTCGGTCCAGCGCAGACCGGCGCTGCTGGCACCGAGAATGACGTTCAGGAACCGGCACCCTCCCATGAACAGGGGCCCCAGCGGCGTCGACTTGAGCAGCCCGTCATATGCGAACACGCACGCCGTGAGCAGCCCCGCCACCATCAGGCTGTTTCGCCCGCACGCCGCGGCCGCCGCCAGCCCGCTCACCGCCAGAATCGCCCCCAGCAACACCGCGCCGCGCAACGGCACTTTCCCGGACGGGATCGGCCTCTTCGGCCGCTCCACCGCATCGCGGGCCCGGTCAAACACGTCGTTGAACACCATCCCCGCGAGGTACAACCCGGTCGAAGCGATCAGGAGGAGCACGACGTCTCCCACTGGTTCCAGCGTCCGATGCACCAGCAGGAACCCCAGCAGGATGTCCGCCAGCGCCGTGAACACCGCGGGAAACCGGCAGAGCTGCAGCCACGGGCGAAGCGACATGCGGAGGTCGGAAGTCAGAGTTCAGGGATCGGCCCACAGCGGTGAACCACATTTTGCAGTTTGCATTGACCATTTTGCAATTTGCAATCACGCTGCCTTCAAATCAACAAGCCCACGGACGGTCCCGTGGGCTTGCATTTTTTCTCAGTCTTCTTGGGGCAGCACTCAGCAGGCTACGCCGCTGCCGACCCGTCCTGCGCGAACAGGCTCCGTTCCCCGCGGACGACTTCGGGTGTCACGACGTACTGCACGCCGCGCGGCCGGTCCGGCAGTTCGTACATGATGTCGAACATCACCTGCTCCACCACACTCCGCAGTCCGCGGGCGCCGGTCTCCTTCTTTTTGGCCAGCGCCGCAATCTCGCGCAGCGCCGGTTCGGTGAATTCCAGTTGCGAGCCTTCCATGTCGAAGAACTTCTGGTACTGCCGCACCAGCGAGTTCCGCGGCTCGGTCAGGATCTTCATCAGGTCCCCTTCACCCAGCGGAGCCAGCGTGCTCAGCACGGGCAGCCGCCCCACCAGTTCCGGGATCAGGCCGAACTCCAGGATGTCGTCGACGATCGCCTTGGACAGGAGTTCCTGCCGCCGCTGCGTGTTATCGACCGTGGCGTCCTGGCCGAAGCCGATCATCTTCCGGCCCAGCCGCTTGGCGATGATGTCTTCCAGCCCCACGAACGTGCCGCCGCAGATGAACAGGATGTTCGTGGTGTCGACCTGGATGTACTGCTGCTCGGGATGTTTGCGGCCCCCCTGCGGCGGAACGTTGGAAATCGTCCCTTCCAGCATCTTCAGCAGCGACTGCTGGACGCCTTCACCGGACACGTCGCGTGTGATCGACACGTTATGGCTGGTCTTGCCGATCTTGTCGATCTCGTCGATGAAGATTATCCCGCGCTGGGCCGACTCGATGTCGAAATCGGCCGCGTGCAGCAGGCGCAGCAGCAGGTTCTCGACGTCCTCACCCACGTAGCCGGCTTCCGTCAGCGTCGTCGCGTCGCCGATGGCGAACGGCACCTGCAGGAAGCGGGCGATGGTCCGGGCCAGCAGGGTCTTGCCTGAGCCAGTCGGCCCGATGAGCAGCACGTTCGACTTCTCGATCTCGACGTCGCTCTCGCGGTCCTCGTACGCGACGAGCCGCTTGTAGTGGTTATGCACCGCAACGGCGAGCGTCTTCTTCGACCGCTCCTGGCCGATCACGTACTGGTTCAGGTGCTCGACGATCTCGCGCGGCGAGGGGATCTTGGTAAACAGCTTCCGCGACTCGCCGCGCCGCCGCCGCTCCTGGTCCAGGATCGAGTGGCACAGGTCGATGCACTCGCCGCAGATGTAGACGTCGCCGGGGCCCTCCACCAGCGGGCCGACGTCCCGGTAACTCTTGCCGCAGAACGAACAGTTCGCATTCTTCTTGCTGGGAGTGCTGCGTCGGCCGGAAGTGAAATCTTTGCCGGAGGTCATGCGGGTTCCTTCACAGTGGTCGATCGAATGGTCGTCGATCTGCGGACTGGTCCGACGCCGCCTCCGTGCTTGGGCGAACGGATGATGTGGAATGTGGTCTGCGTCAATTGCAATTCATCTGAGGCAGGACGGACGAAGCGGCTTCCGGGACAGGGATCGTGGCGCGGCGGATCAGTCGTCCGTGTCGGTTGAGGGGCGGTCCAGGCGATCCGTCAACCGACCCTTGATGGATCGGAATTCCTCCTCCGAGAGGTCACCCTCAACGTACATTTCCCGGATTTCCGAGAGCATTTCCCGGGCATTTCCGGAAGAACCATCATCTTCACGATACCAGGCGCGGATGCGGCTGACCGCCCACGCCAGCACCAGCAATGCAAAGATCAGTCCAATCCATGTCCCTGCCGATTCCGTCAGGATCCGCTGAATCTTTTCCGGGGCGGCGAGTGAAACGATCGGCACAACCCAACTCCTGACGCCCGCGACAAAATTGCGGATCATCGCGACCTCATTATCAACGCCGCAAGTGCGGCTGGCAACTGCGAACGGGCGGCAATTCCTGCCGCCCCGTCGCGCGTCGCCGGCAATGGCGAATGGTCCCCCTCCGGCAAATTGTGAAATCGTTACAACTCAGCCAACTCGTTGCACCCTGCCTGTGGCCGGCTTAAGATAGGGGCGTGGTCTGCGTCGCACACCTCTCCGGTCAGTTGTGCCATCGCCCTGAACTGAGACCCGGCGTCGAAGTTGCGCCGCGGCCCTCCCGTCCGGTGAACACCATGGACTTCAACCAGCGCCTCCAACGTGCCATCCAGCGCGGGGAAAAGACCCGCGACCTCCGCGGCCGGGCCGCCGCCGAGCGCGAAATGTCCGCCGAAGAGATCAAGGGCCTGCACTCGCGCTACCGGCTGGGCCTGGTGGAGCGCATTGAAGATTGCCTCAAAAAACTGGCCGACCATTTCCCCGGCTTCGAGTACCAGCCGGTGATGAGCGATTCGGGCTGGGGAGCGCGCATCAGCCGCGATGACCTCAGTGTGGAGCGCGGAAAGGGCGCGTCGTTCTACAGCCGGTTTGAGGTGCTCGTTTCGCCGCTGGGAACGACGCCGATCATCGAACTCGTCGCCAAAGGGACGATCCGCAACAAGGAAGTCTTCCATCGCCGCAACTATCAGCAGTTGACCGAGGCCGACATGGACTCCTTCCAGGAACTGATCGACATCTGGGTCCTGGACTACGCGGAGTTGTACGCCTCAGGGCACTGAGACTTCGGCCGCAGGATACGCCATGAGTGCGCACTCGAATCTGCAACGGGTACTGGACGGCGGAATTGTCGCCATCCTGCGTGCCGCCAGTGGTGAACTGCTGGTCGACGTCGCCCAGGCGCTCCACGACGGCGGAATCGACGTGATCGAAGTCACGTTCACCGTACCGGGCGTGCTCGACATCATCTCCGCGGTGCGGAACAGACTCGGCGATCGGGTCCTGCTCGGCGCCGGAACGGTGCTGGACGCCGAAAGCGCTCGCGCGGCCATGCTCGCCGGCGCCGAGTTTGTCGTCACCCCCACCGTCTGCCGACCGGCCATCGAGGTCTGCCGCCGCTACGACAAGCTGGTCATGGCCGGAGCGTTGACGCCGACCGAAATCCTGACCGCCTGGGAGGCCGGTTCCGACATCGTGAAGGTCTTTCCCGCGGATATCGGCGGCCCGGCCTATCTCAAAGCCGTCCACGGGCCACTGCCGCACGTGCGCCTGTTGCCCACCGGCGGCGTCAATCTGGAAACGCTGCCTGCCTTCGTCAGGGCGGGAGCGTCGGCTGTCGGGCTGGGGACCGCACTCGTCGAAAAGGACGCCCTCGAACGTCGCGACTTTCAGCGTCTGCGCGATCTCGCTGCAGCTTATGTGCAGCGCCTGCGGACCGTGCGGTCCGAAATGCGCCAATGATGCGTCCGTCGCGCGGGGCGGGCGTTTCCCTTCAAGTGCCCGTCGCGACCCGGTCGATACTGCCGACAGGGGACGGACTCTCTCGAGGACGTGGGGCTGTTCCATGCGCCGGCGCGCCCTGCCCCTCTGGCCCGGCCGGCGGAGTTTGACCCAAGGGCCGACGCGAGCGCCCGCAGGAGTCTCGCGCGGCACGCCCACCAGGAGGGTGCACCCGTGTCCGGGAAACGATCCACTCGATCCGGCCTGTGCCGCCGCGCCATTCCGTGGTTGTCGTCCGGCGCGCTGGCCGCCGCCGGTTGGCTTGCTGCGGATGCGGCAACGGCCGCCCCTCCCTCCACTCAGCCGGTCTGCACTTCAAAGGCGAAGTTCCGCATCCCCTTCCAGTTTGATGCGGAGGAAATGACGCGGCTCGGGGCCGTCGAGATCCAGTTGTTCGTCTCCACCGATCTGGGTCGCCACTGGCAGCATGCTCAGTCGGTCTCGCCGGCAGACGGCCGATTCACCTTTGAGGCGCCGGGTGAGGGGGAATACCGTTTTTCCGTCCGCACGGTGGACGGCCGGAATCAGTTCCATCCCGCAGGGCCACTGCAGTCGGGACTGCAGGTCATCGTTGATCAGACCGCGCCGACGCTGCAGATCCAACTCCGCGAGTTGACGCCGGGTGAAGTGGAACTCGCGTGGAACGCCGCCGACGACCACCTCAATGTCGATTCTCTGCGTCTGGAATTCCTTGACGCAAACACTCAGAACTGGCAGGCCGTCGGGATTACGCCCGTCGAAAGCGGCCGCACCTCCTGGGCTGTCCCCCAGGGGGGCCGCGTGCTCGTGCGCGGGACCGTCGCCGACCAGGCTGGAAACGAGGTCTCGGCCGACGCCTCGACTAACCTCCAGGCGGCGCGCCCGGGCCAGCCGCGGCAGCCCATGCCCGACTTCAGTCAGCCTGTGGCCGGTCAACGCGGCGCCCCCCGGATCCCGGACAGCGTCGCCGCGAATCCCTCCACCGGCGTCGCGGTGCCTCACGCCATCGCCGCGACGCTCATGCCCGTCATTCAGCCGATCCCCGTTGCGGCCAACAGCCAGCCGAAGATCGTTGCTGGACCGGCGCCGCAGGAACCGGCGACCGGCAGTGCCGCGGCGCCCTCCGCCGCGCGGCAGACGCCGGGACGCCGGATCAGTGTCACGAAATTCAACCTGAACTACTCCGTCGACGAGATCGGACCCTCCGGACTCGGCGGCATCGACCTGTACATCACCGAAGACAACGGCGCCAAGTGGTATCTCTACGGCCCCGATGAAGACCGGCGCAGCCCGATGCCGGTCGAAGTCCCGCGCGACGGCACGTACGGCTTTGCCGTCCGCGCCCGCAGCGGAGTCGGTCTCGCACAGGACGCCCCGCAGCCAGGCGAGCCGCCGGCCATGCGGATCATTGTCGATCGCCAGCCGCCGCAGGCCGCGCTCAAGTCGGTGCGGCAAGGCGTTGGCGCGGCACACCATCAGGTCGAGATCACCTGGGAAGTCACCGACGACGAACTCGCCGAACTCCCCGTGGCGCTGTATTACTCCGGGCAGCCCGGCGGTCCCTGGCAGTCCATTACCGGGTGGCAGGAGAACAACGGTCTGTTCCGCTGGACAATCAATGCCGACATGCCGTCGCAATTGTACGTGCGGCTTGTCGCCCGCGACGCGGCGGGGAACACGGCCCGGGTGGAAGCATCGGAACCGCTGTACGTCGACCTGACGCGGCCGGCAGCCCGGATTGTCGACGTCGAATCGGCTGTTCCTGGAACACAGCCGCCGCAGTAGTGCGCCGGGTTGCCTGCCGCCGACAGCACGGCGGCAAATCCAGCTTATTGCTGCTCCGCGCTGCTCGCGGCAGACACCGGCTCGGACGTCGGCGGCTCGAATTTCGGAGCACGCAGCTCGCGCTCATCATCGCGCGGCGGTTCCGGACGCCGTTGCGGCGTGTCGCGCACCGGTTCCCGGAATGCACCGTGCATCTCGTCTTCGATGCCCCGCATCCCCCGCTTGAATTCCGTCAGCCCCTTCCCCAGGCTGCGGGCCACTTCCGGCAGGCGTTTCCCGAACAGCAGGAGCGCGATGATCCCCAGCACGATGAGTTCTGTGTTGCCAACGCCGAACATGTTTGCTGCTCCTTAAACCCGGTCTGCGCGCCGTTGAACCGTTTCACGCCTCAGCGCACAATTTCGCCCTGGTTGTCGTCCGTCGAATTCAATCCGTTCCGGAACTCCCGCAGGCTTTCTCCGAGCGATCGCATCGTACCGGGCAGTCGCTTGCCGAACAGCAGCAGCACGACGATCGCGAACAACATCAGATGGGAAGCGCTCAAACCAAACATTTCCATTCTCCCTCTCGCGGCGTCCATCCAGCCACAAGGGCGGACAGAGCCGATTGGACGCATGAGGTACCGATCTCGTGAGGAGAGGCCGGGCAGAAGATCGTGAGGACGAGGAACAGCCTCCGGATCCCGGCGGCGCACTGGCTGCCGTACACCCCGATCACGAGGATGTCCACTCGGTTCGCCCGCGTCAGGAGCAGGTCGGAAGAGCGGAGTTCAACCCCTGCATTGTACCCTCTCCGCACACGCTGTCAAACTGTCGAGGGGATCGCTCGCCTGTTGCCTGGGCTCGAGCCATTCAACCTCGGGACGCCATCGCCGGCCATAACATGTTTTCAAATAACACCTTGCAACACGCACTGGAATGCGCCTCAATTCCCCTCACCATTGGATGACATGTCTCGCCGGGGAGTCGCACCATTGGACGAACGATTCTGAATGTTCTGCCAGCGCGGATTACGGCCTGGTCGACTTGGGCTTGAACAGCGACTCGTTGAGTTTCCGCACCTCCTCCCCGGCTTTCGCCACGGGCGGCTGTGCCCGTAGCACCAGCTTCGCCGGCCGCAGGCACGTCTTGTCGTTGCACGTCTGGTAGCGGACCGTCAATTCGATCTGTTCGGTCTGTCCGGCCGCCTCCTTCGGGACCTCAAGTGTCCCGTAAATCACGCAGCGCCCCTCATACACCGACAGCGACTCTTCGATCCCCTCCACCTTGAATGTTTCCCCCTTGGGGTATTCGACCGACGCGAGTTTTGTCTTCCTGCTCGATGTTGCCGTCACTTCCGTCGCCACGAGGTAGTCCGGTTCCGCCGGATTGGCGTTGATGTGCCACCCCTCGTCGATGTCGACCACCAGCGCGATCCGGCACGTCCCCCCGGCGGGCAATCGATCGACCGACAGGTAAGCCGTCGCCGACAGTTTTTCGTGCTTCGCCGCGTCTTCCTTCGACATTTCCGCGGCAGGCGTCAGCTTCTCCTCGGCTGAGGCCGTTTCCCCGTTCAGCGGCGCTGCCGCGGCGACTTGCTCACCGGGCGCCTCCTCTTCCGGACCGAATGCCCGCAGGTACTCGCTCAGCCCTTGGGCCATCGAACACATCGACCCGGGGGTCTCACGGAGCCGCGGCGCGAATACGCGCAGCGTCTCCCGCGCGCGGTCGCGGTAACCCGTCTCACCCGTCAGCAGCGCCAACCGGACAAGGTTGCTGACGCTCTGGCCGTTCCCCGAAGGCATCACCGAGTCGTACGCCTCCTTCGCGCGGGCCAGCAGTGGTTCGTGGTCCCTTGGCGTATAGAAGAACGCGTGCCCGCGCTCGTCCCAGAACAAGGCAAGCTGCTCATCGGTCAGCCGCCGTCCGGCATTGAGCCACTCCGCCTTGCCGGTCGCTTCGTGCAGCTCCAGCAGCCCCCCTACGAGGAACGCGTAGTCGTCGAGATAGGCGTTCAGCCGCGCGTGCCCGGCCCGATACGTGTGCAACAGCCGCCCTTCATCGTCCCGCAATTCCGACAGCACGAACAGCGCCGCTTTCTCCGCGGCAGTGATGTACTCCGGCTGTTGCAGCAGCGCCCCGCCGCGGGCCAGCGACTGGATCATCAGGCCGTTCCAGTTCGTCAGGATCTTGTCGTCGCGCAGCAGCGGCGGCCGCTGGCGACGCGAGTTGAGCAATGTCCCGCGCAATTCCACCAGACGGGATTCCAGTTCAGACTGTGGCAGCTGCAACCGGTCCGCCAACTCCGGAAGGGGCCGCGGCAAGTGCATCACGTATCCGTGCTCGAAGTACTCCTCCTGATCGAGCCCGTAGACCGTTCCAAACAGCTTCGCGTCTTCGGCGCCGAGCGCCGCAGCCACTTCCTCGCGCGACCAGACGTAGTGCTTCCCTTCGACCCCGTCCGTCTCGGCGTCGAGCGCCGAATAGAAACCGCCGCGCGGGTCCGTCAACTCGTGTTCGACGAACGCGTACGTCGTCTCGGCAATCTCGCGGTACGAGTCCCGATTCGTGCGCCGCCACGCGGCGGCGTACGTCTCAGCCAGTTGCGCGTTGTCATACAGCATCTTCTCGAAGTGCGGCACGCGCCAGAACCGGTCGGTGCTGTAGCGGTGGAACCCGCCGCCGAGGTGGTCGCGAATCCCCCCCGCCGCCATCGACTGCAGCGTATGATCCAGCATCGTCCCGAGCCCGTGCTCGTCGGCCGCGTCGATCTGCGACTGCACGAGCATGAGCCGCGTCGGTGATGGAAACTTGGGACCGATCGGCGCCTCCGGATTGAAGTCAAATCCGCCGTACTCCTTGTCGTATCCCGCCGTCACCGCCGCGACGACTCCTTCCACCAGCGATTTCTCCAGACGGGCCGGCGCCAGGTTGAGTCCCGGCTGCGATAGCCGCTGCACCTCGCGCGCCAGGAAATCGCCGTTCTTTTCCAGGTCTTTCTGCCGCGTCGACCACAACCCCTGCACCTGCCGCAGCACGCCCGGGAACCCCGGCCGACCCGGCAAGTCCTCCGGCGGAAAGTAGGTCCCCCCGGCAAACGGCTTTCCGGCCGGGGTCAGGAACATGGACAGCGGCCATCCGCCCCCTTCGCTCGATCCGGTCGCCTGCAGGTACACCTGCAGCCCCAGCATGTACAGGTCGTCAATTTCCGGCCGCTCTTCGCGATCGACCTTGATGTTCACGAAGTGCTCGTTCATGAACGCGGCGATCGTCGCGTTCTCAAACACTTGCCGCTCCATGACGTGACACCAGTAGCAACTGCTGTAGCCAATCGACAGGAAGATCGGTTTGTTCTCCGCCTTCGCCCTGGCGAACGCGTCGGGCCCCCACGGATACCAGTCGACCGGATTGTGCGCGTGCAGCAGCAGGTACGGGCTGGTCTCTTTCGACAGCCGGTTGGTCGGTCGATCTTCCGTCGCCGATTCCTGCGCGGCGCCGACAGGCGCCTCATCCGCTGCCGACGGAGGTGTCGGCTCATCCCAGAACGCACTCCCCCGCGGAGCGTCGCACGCCGCCAGCGTGATCAGCAGGAGAGTTGAGGCAACCCGCACCACTGGCTGATTCCGAAGCATGACAGTTCCTTCTCGTGTCGCCCGGCCTCCCAGGTCGTATGGGAGATAGTCTAACATACCTCGGCAGCCGTAACATCCTGAGTTCGTCCGCGACACGTCGACTCGCTCGCCATCATGCGACAGGCCGTATTGATCGTCTGGGCGTCACCCGCAACGCTCCTGGGCTTGGCAGCGGGCGTGTTCGGCCTGCTCTCCGGCGGCGGCGTGCGCCGTCGTGACCACACTCTGGAGTTTCACGGCGGCTTCGTCCGCTGGCTCCTGGAGCACCGGCCGTTCCGGGCCGCCGCCATGACGCTCGGGCACGTCATCATCGGCCGCGACGAACACTGCCTCGACGTCTCGCGCGATCATGAACTGGTCCACGTGCGTCAATATGAACGCTGGGGACCGCTGTTCCTCCCCGCCTACCTGTCGAGTTCGCTCTACCTCTGGCTCCGCGGCCGGGATGCGTACTTCGACAACCCTTTCGAATGCGAAGCTTATGATTCGGACCGGCAAAGAAAAGTTCAACACAGAGACACGGAAGCCACAGAGGATTGAGGGAAGCCTGGCTGGTCTGGATAAAATCTCTGTGGTCTCCGTGTCTCTGTGTTGAATAAACCGTCCTGAAATGTCTTCGGGTAATCTCACGCTGGCCGCCGACATCCTCCGCAACGCCCGCCGCGTCACTGTCTTTACTGGCGCGGGAGTAAGCGCCGAGAGCGGCATCGCCACGTTCCGCGACGCCGACGGCTTCTGGCAGCGTTTCCCACCGGAGGACTACGCGAATTGGGCCGGCCTGCTCAGGGTCGCGACGTTCCATCCCCGTCAGTTCGCGGAGTTCCTGCTGGCCGTCCTGGAACCCATTGCCAACGCCCGGCCGAACGCTGCGCACCGCGCCATTGCCGAATTGGAGCGGCACGCCAACGTAGCGGTCCTGACCCAGAACATCGACGGCCTGCACCAGGCCGCGGGCAGCACCGTCGTGAAGGAGATGCACGGCACACTCCTTGAACTCGTCAGCGCCGCCTCTGGCCGATTCCTGCGACTCGTCGCGCGCGAGGAGTTGCGTGACGTCGTGGCCCGCATTCGCGCCGCTCGCGACAGCGCCCTGATCGCCGTCAAATTGCCCGCCGCAATCCGCCCGATCTTTGGTTCCGGCGCGGGGGGGCTCCACCGTCCAAACCTCGTCCTCTTTGGTGACGCGATAGCCGAGCCGGCCTGGTCGCAGTCGCTGGAGGCCGCGCGCGAATGCGACGTGATGCTCACCGTCGGCACGTCCGGCATTGTCTACCCCGCGGCGTCGTTGCCGATGCAGGCCAGGTCCAGCGGGGCGATGGTCATTCAGATCGATCCCGCCGAACCGGGCGGCGACCTGTGGCTCCAGGGGACCGCCGCCGAAGTCATGCCACAACTTGTGCGGGCGGCGTTCGGCGATTGCTCTTAACGCTCCTCCGTTACGTCCTGCTCTCCAATGAGTTACCATCCCGGTGAGTGCCGGTGAGGGTGTCCATCCTCACCCGGTCGCCCCAACTCGCGGGAACTTTCTCCGCTTAACGACAGTCGAAAACGGAGTTTCGTCAAACACCCACTCGGAGCGCGTCGCGCTCACCGAGTTCTCTCACAATGCGAAGGACCCACACGCCATGTTGCGTCTGCTTGTGCCCGCGCTCCTGGGACTTGCCGGAATGAGCCTCCTTCTGATTGCCGCCGACGCCCCGCTCCCCGACCAGCGGGCCGCGGCGAAAAAGCAGTTCGACGACGGCAACTTCCGGGACGCGTACGATGGCTACCGCAAACTCGCGCTCGATGCGCAGAACGCGGGCGACCCCCTCGCCGACGATCTCGAAATGGCCGTCCAGTGCCTGCAGCAACTGCAGCGACAGTTCGAGATTGACGCCTTCCGCGAGGCCGTCATCCAGGCGCACACCCAGGACTGGCGGCTCCTCGCCCGCGCTGCCAAGACGTTGGTCGAAGGTGAACACTACGGCTTCGTCGTCGCCGGCGACTTCAACCGCGGCAATCAGCGCGGCGGCGGACAATACACCGATGCCACCGAGCGCGATCGCACCCGCGCCCTGCAGCTCATGAACCAGGCCCGCCCCCTCGCCGTGCAGGATGCCGACAAGGCCGCCGTCGCCCAGTTCTTCTCGCAGTCTGCCGGCCACCTCCTGTTTGCCCGCGACTACGGCAACGCCTGGAAGCTGCAGGACCTCACCGATCTGTCGGCGCTCCCCGACTACGAAGAGGGCAACTACTGGTTTCGCCGCCGCGGCGATTCGGGCAAGGGGGCGCCCGTCGACGCCGACGGCAACCCCGTCTACCACACGCTGCCGGAGAACTTTGACGCAGCGGCCAGCGACGGCCAGCGCTGGCGGTGGTGCCTGGCGATGATCGTCGAGAACAACCCCGCACGAAAGCCGGAAGTCGACTGGACGTTCGCCGGCTTCCTCCACAGCCAGTTCGGCGTGCAGACGATGGCCCAGTGGGGCATCGTCCTCCCCCGCGCCGGTGAGGGGACGGGCGACGACAAGGACGAGAGCGGCCCCTACGCCGTCCACACGCTCGGCGAGGACGAAACCATCGCCAAGCTCGCCACCGGCGTGAAGCGATTCAGGCTGCCGGACGAGTTCAACCCGATCCGCATCTATCAGCAACTCGCGCAGCGGGACGAGCGCAACTATGCCGAGCAGTCCCTCGGCCAGCTCGCGCAGATCTTCGACGACCGCCAGCAGTACCCCAAAGCCGCCGACTACTGGCGCGAGAGCATCCGTCGCTTCCCTCGCCGTAAGAACGACGACAAGCAGCCACGGCTCGATCAGATCGTCGGCAACTGGGGCCGGTTCGAAAACGTCCAGACCCAGCCCGCCGGGACCGGCGCGACGGTCGAATACCGCTTCCGCAACGGCAAAAAAGTCAGCTTTGAGGCGCACAGTATCCGCATCGACACGCTGCTGGAGGACGTGAAGGCATATCTCAAGTCCGGCCCGCGCCAGTTCGACTGGAATCAACTGCAGATCGACAACATCGGCTACCGCCTTGTCCAGCAGAATGAATCGAAATATCTCGGCGAACGCGTCGCGCAATGGGACGTCGACCTTGAACCGCGCCCGGCACACTTCGACCGCCGCATCACCGTCACCACGCCGCTCCAGGGCCCTGGTGCGTACCTCGTCGTCGGCAAAATGGCCGACGGCAACGTCAGTCGTATCATCCTCTGGGTCGACAACACGGCCATCGCCAAAAAACAGCTCGACGGCAAGGCGTGGTACTACGTCGGCGACTCCGTCAGCGGCAAGCCGGTCGACAAGGCGAAAGTCGAGTTCTTCGGCTGGCGGCAGGAGCAGGTCCCCAACACCCGCAACCAGTACCGCGTCGTCACATCGACCTTCGCTGAGTTCACCAATGCCGACGGCCAGATCATCCCCGACGCCAGACTCCTCGACCCCAACTTCCAGTGGATCGCTATTGCCCGCGCCGATGGCCGCTTCGCGCATCTCGGCTTCAGCGGAGTCTGGTACGGCCAGTACTACGACGCCGAATACAACGAAGCCAAGGTCTACCTCATCACCGATCGCCCGGTCTATCGCCCCGCGCAGAACGTCGAGTTCAAGTTCTGGGTCCGCCGCGCGAAGTACGACCAGCCCGATAACTCCGAGTTTGCCAACCGCAAGTTCAACGTCATCATCAACGACCCGCAGGGGACCGAGGTCTTCAAACAGGAGCTGACCAGCGACCAGTTCGGCGGCATCGCCGGCCAGTACACGCTCCCCGACGAAGCCCCCCTCGGCCAGTACGCCCTCTTCATCGAGAACATGGGCGGCGCGGGCTTTCGAGTCGAGGAATACAAAAAACCGGAATTCGAAGTGACCGTCACCGCGCCGGAGAGGCCGGTGATGCTGGGGGAGAAGGTCACGGCGAAGATCCAGGCGAAGTACTACTTCGGGGCGCCGGTGACGGAGGCGACGGTCAAGTTCAAGGTCCACCGCA
>CAZWGW010000003.1:30506-31312 GCA_964633565.1 uncultured Planctomycetaceae bacterium | reverse complement strand
GCCCGCCGATGTCCATCCAGGACGTGATCCCCAGCGCGTCGGTCAGCTCGCGCGGTGACTGGGCAATCTCCGAGCCGATGGTCACCGCCCAGAACGCGAGTTGGTCCCACGGCAGCAGATATCCGGTAAAGCTCAGCGCCAGCGTAAGGACCGCCAGGACCATCCCCACGACCCAGTTGAACTCGCGCGGCGACTTGTAGGCCGCCGTGTAAAAGGCCCGCGCCATGTGCAGGATGACGCACACAACCATCGCGTGCGCCGACCAGCGGTGGATATTGCGGATGAACCGCCCGGTCGGCACGACGTACTGAATCTCCTTCATCGAGTTGTACGCCTCGGTCGTCGACGGCTTGTAATAGATCATCAGGGCGATACCGGTCCCCGTCAGCAGCAGGAACAGGGCCAGGCTGATGACCCCCAGCCCGAGCGTGGCGCGGAATCGCAGTGCGTGCTTGTGAATGCGGGTCGAGATGATGTGCAGGAAAAAGTTCGTGAACACGGCCTGCGACGCCGCTCGATCGGAGGTCGGCCGCCCATGCCGCACCAGGGAATCACGAAACAGGCGGGGGGTCCCGACCAGGTTTCGTCCCAGTTGCCGCAGCGCGCCGCTGCGTGGCGTCTCAGTCCCGTCGTGACCGGGCGGCGGGGTGATCGTCTGCTGATTCGTTTCGGTGGTCATGAGCGAGCTTTCATGATCCAGTCCTGGTTTCACACCTTGAGTCGTACGTCTGGTTTCACTTCCTGCTGACGGTCGACGACCAGCTGGCCGGCCGCATGGCGGAGTATCTTCATCTCAAATGTGTGCA
>CAZWGW010000003.1:0-30496 GCA_964633565.1 uncultured Planctomycetaceae bacterium | reverse complement strand
ACGGACAAAGCCAGATACCGGAGCCCCCGCGGGGCCGGTCCACCGACGACTTTCCCGTCCCGATCAAAACGGCTGCCGTGACACGGGCAGAAGTATCCCGTCTCTTCTGCGGTAACGATGCAGCCCAGATGGGTACAGACGGCCGAAACTGCGTACAGCCCCCCCTCGTCCTGCCGGACCCACAGGCGATGTTCGGGGACGGGGCTGACGTCCACGCCCCGAAACTTCGCGACCGGCCCCAGCTTCACGCTCGGATCCGATTCCGGGAACACCGATGGCATCGGCAACCGTATGGCGCCCAACAGCGCCCATCCCAGCGCGACGATCGAGGACCAGATGGCGGCCAGTCCCAGGAAATCCCGTCGCTCCCGAGGTGTTTCGAACCGTTTGCTGGTCTGTAGTTCGGTGTTCATCGGGCCGCTCCCGCCGTTGTCCCCGAATCGACTGACGCCCCCGCCCAGCATCCGGAGAATTGCACACGTTCCATCGTGATGGCTCCCACGGGGCACCGCTCTGCGCACAGGGCGCAGCGAATGCATTTCGTTTCGTCCTTGATGATGGCCGACATCTCCTGCAGGCTTTCGCCGGCACAGTGCTCGGTGAGCAACTGGTCGAACCCGGCATCCCCGTCGAGCCGATCGAGCGACACCAGTTGCAGGCACAGTTCCGGGCACACGTCCGCACACCCGCCACAGAGAATGCACTTGTTGGAATCGAAGATCGTATTCACGCCACAGTCCAGGCAGCGGCACCCTTCACGAATCGCCTCGGTCGCGTCGTAGCCCAATTCCACGATCACCTGCTGTGACGCAGTCCGCTCCGCCGCGCTCAGGGCCTGAATCTTCGTACGGTGCAACTTCTCGTAATCCGGCTCGCGCCGGTATTCGGGAATCTCCAGATGCACGAGGTTTCGCTCGTCGACCAGTTCCGTCCCTCGCAGATAACGGAAAATACGACGGGCGACCTGCTTTCCGCTGGCCACGGCGTCAATCAGCAGCCGCGGACCGTAGGCAATATCGCCCGCGACGAACACATCGGGCGCCGTCGTTTCGAACGTCTGCGGATCGCATTGCAGCAGCCCGCGCGCCGTCAACTTCACATCGCCGTCCGGGTCAATGAACGACAGGTCCGGCTGCTGCCCGATCGACCAGATCACGGTGTCGGCGGGAATCGTGGTCAAATCAGCATGATCGAACCCCGGTGCGAATCGCCCCTCGGCGTTGAAGACCCGGAGGCAGCGCTCGAAGACAACTCCCGTCACCTGGCCGGCCTCGTTGCGGAGAACCTCCTTCGGACCGATGCTGTGATGCCGGACAACCCCTTCTTCGTCCCCTTCGATGATCTCCAGGTCATCCGCCGGGAGTTCTTCCAGGCTCTCCAGGCTGCACAGGTGGACTTCGCCGACGCCCGCGGTGCGCAACGCCGTGCGTGAGATATCGACGCCTGTCTGCCGCACGACGGTGCGGGCCACGTCGTAGGCGACGTTACCGCCGCCGATGACCACCACGCGTCCCTTAAGCGCCAAGGGCCGTCGCAGCGCCACGTCGCGCAGAAACTCGACGCCCCCCAGCACGCCCGGTCCAGCCACGCCGGGGATCGGCGGCGTCCGCGATCGTTTCAGGCCGATCGCGATCACCACGGCGCGGTGCTCGCGCCGCAGTTGCTCGAGCGTGACGTCCCGCCCGACCTGCGTATTGCAGACGAATTCCACCCCCAGGGCGCGGATGAATTCCACTTCCGCCGCAATCAGATCGCGCGGCAGCCGGTATTCAGGAATCCCCACCGCCAGCATGCCGGCCGGCACCGATTCCATCTCGTACACGGTTGGACGGAAGCCGAACAGCGCCAGGTCATGAGCGGCCGCCAACCCTGCCGGACCGGAACCGATGATGGCGACTTTCTCACCACCGTCGTTTGACGGCAAACCCTGGCGGTTGAGAAACCGGGAAAAGCCGGACAGTTCCTCTTCACCCAGACAGGAGCGTCCCGTCGCGGACCGCAGCAGTTTGCCGATCAATTCGACGGGCGACCAGCGCGGTTGCGGGGCGTGCAGGCCGAACCGGTCGGTGACAAATCGCTTCAGCGCCCGGATCGAAACGGCCTCGTCAATGCTTCCCCGGCGGCAAGCCGCTTCGCAGGGAGCCCCGCACACACGCCCACAGATGGAAGCGAGCGGGTTTGGCCCACGGGCAATAAGGTACGCCTCCTCAAACCGCCCCTCGGCAACGGCACGCACATATCCCCGCGCATCCGTGTGGACCGGGCAAGCGGACTGGCAATTGATCTGCCGCCGCCAGTACGCGTCGCTCGGGACTTCGACCCGGTAGCGGTCCATCAGGCCATCCAAACCATTGGGGTCGTTCGAAATCGGGGATGCCACGGCTTACGCAACCCCCATGCCGGAACTGCCTGATCACCTGATGTTCGCTCAGGAGTTAATGCGGTGCGTCCCTGACCGGTTTTGTGACGGTGTTTTCTGCCCCAGGAGGGAATGGCTGGCCCCGATGCGCATCATTTGCTTCCTGAATCTGAGACGCATGATCGAAAGGTGTGCAGATTGTATGTGCGAGCACTGTGCGAATTTGCACAACTCAGTACATGGTCGCCTCTGGCACTCCCACGGAACCTTCGGATGTTCCGCAACTCGCTTCGGTGAAATCGGCCGACGCTGATTCGGCCAGCCGGCATTTCGTGCTTCGGACGTGAACGCCGACACAGTTTTCGTGACACTGCCTGATTGCTTCGACCGAAATCTACCGGTGAGTGCAGGAAGCAGTTGTTCGTGAAACTCTCATGATGCGATCGAAGTCGGCTGAAACTGACGCCACCGGGCAAAGTGGGCGGTCCAACTCGATGCAGGTCGGCGCCGTTGCGTTTCCGCGACTGACCATTCGCCTGCAATACGGCTATGGCGGCGGCAAGACGGCGGAACGTCATTGTTCGGTCTTTGGCACAGTTGCCGCCGCTTCGGTGTCGCTGAGCAATTGCTTGACCGCGTCGGGAACCAGCACCACACGAAAACCGATGAAATCCTCAGCACCCAGCCTGCCATAAGGCTGGTGATGCGACGAGCGGGAGCGGGACCAGTCGGCGCGCCAACATCCACCGCGGAGCAGGCCCCCGAAGCTCGCGGAGAATGTATCGACAGGATCAACTGCCGGATGGTCGGCGAACTTGTGGTATGACATGAGGTCCCAACCGTCCTGCACCCACTCGCACACATTGCCGTGGACGTCGTACAAGCCGAATGGATTCTCCCTGAGTTCCCCCACTGCGTGCGTGTGTTTGCCGGAGTTCCAGCCATTCCATCCGGCCTGATTGAAGTCACTCTCCAGGTCCCCACACCAGAACCGCGTCGTCGTACCAGCCCGGCAGGCGAACTCCCATTCCGCTTCCGTCGGCAGCCGGTAACCGGTTCCCTGTAGTTCCGTCACGGCCGCATACCAACGAGCGTAGAACGGCTTGAGTTGCTCCTGCCGACTCAGCTTGGCGCAGAAGTCAACCGCGTCGCTCCAGAGGACCATTTCCACCGGATGATTCTGTGTGTCCACGTCGGCGACAGCGTCTTTCCGCTCACCGGTCGCACAAAAGTGGGATGGATTCGTCCCCATCACCCGTTGGTACTGCGCCTGGGTCACTTCCGTCTCGCCGAGATAAATCGGCCGCGTCAGAATCACCTTGTGCTGCGGCGCCTCGCTTTGAAAGTACTTCCACCAGAACTGGCTTTGCCCCGATGCCTTCTGGGCGGCTTCAATTTCCTGTGGCAAGCTCCCCATCTGGAATTCACCCGGGGGGACCAGACGGAACTTCATGCCGATGGAGTTCGTGTATTCAACCGGTAACCCAAGGTGCCTCGCCCACGTTTCCTGATGCTGTCTGGCCTGTGCCGCGTCGAACGGTGCAATAGCCGGTGGGGGGGCGTCGTCGGGCCAGCGGTGCGCGGCGATTGTGTTTTTTCTGTCCAGCGATTGCTTCACAGAGTAGACGGTCAGCGCCAGGCGGAATCCGGAGCTTTCCGTGGCATCCTTCGTATTCAGAATGAAGCGCTGCGATGCGCGACAACTGAACCGCGCCGACGTCCAACCGCCCCCGCGGGATACGACAGTTTCACCGGACTCAGGTCCCAGCGGGTTGACGGCCGGACTTGTGGCGAACTGGCTGTAGTAATCCGACGCCCACCAGTCTTGGACAAATTCGGAAACGTTACCGTACATATCAAAGAGACCAAACGGGCTGGGCTGTAATTCGCCGACAGCGTGTGTTCGGCTGCCGGAGTTGTCTCCGGACCAGCCGACGAGCTCCGGTTGTAGATCGGTTTCCGGCGTCCAGGGCGTTTGACTCCCCGCGCGGCAGGCAAATTCCCACTCGGCCTCGGTCGGCAATCGGTAGCCCAGCGCACTGCTGGCGACCATGTTTTCGCCATCCTGTAGATATGTTGGATGCAGTTTCTCTCGGTCGCAAAGCTTCGCGCAGAATGACGCCGCGTCGTTCCAACTGACCCGTTCCACCGGGTGCCGGCTGGTGTCAAGACCTGACACGGCCTCTTTGCCAGGCCCGGTCGCGGCAAAACAAGCAGGGTTTGTCCCGGTCACGAGTGAATAGTCAGCCTGTGTCACCTCACAAACACCAATGTAGATGGGGTGCAACAGGACGACCTGATGGAGCGGTAGCTCGCTCCGAGTGGCATCGAGTGCCCGTTGAATCACTCCTGCGTCTTCCTTGCTGGCAGCATAAACTTCGGTGCCATAGTTGACCTCCTCTTCCGTGCTCCCCATCAGGAATTCCCCCGGCGGAATCAGCCGGAACTTCATGCCAATGGAGTTCGTGTATTCGACCGGCACCCCCAGATAATTCGCCCACGCTTCCTGATGCAATTTGGCCTGCTCGGCGTCGAACGGTGCGATCGCAGGCGGAGGCGCGTCGGCCGGCCAGCCGTGCCAGCCCGTTCTCAAGGCCTCGCTGTCCGGACCCGCCGATATTGCGGCTTTGACAGCATCCACGGACACCGCCAGCCGAAACCCACGTTGACTGTCTGCTCCGCTTGGAACCGACGACCGCCGATGCGAGGCGCCGCAGTAATAGTCGTAGGAACCTCCGTGGAATACTCGTCGCGAGGCGTTGGAATATGGGCAGAGTGGGTCGATGGCGGGTGATTCAATAAACCTTTGGTAGTAGTCCGGTTCCCAATGATCTTCAACCCACTCCCAAACATTGCCGAGAAAGTCATAGAGGCCAAACGGGTTCGGCGAGAGCTGGCCCACTTCGTGTGTCCGCTTTCCAGAGTTTGGTGAGAACCAGGCGATCTGAGCCGCTGACGCGAAGCCATCGCCATTCCAGTTCTCGGTTGATGTGCCAGCACGGCAGGCAAATTCCCATTCCGCCTCTGTTGGGAGTCGATAGCCGGTCCCACCGATCGCGGTTACGGTCTGGCCGGTGTGGAAATAGAACGGTGTGTTGTGCTCCAACTCCGCCAGCTTGACGCAGTAGTCAGCAGATTCATTCCAGGTCACTGTTTCGACGGGATAGTTGCGTGTATCGAGGTTTCCAACATCTTCCCTGCCGGCACCGACCGAGGAAAAATGTGACGGATTTATCCCCACGATCTGTTCGTACTGCATCTGCGTGACCTCGTTGATGCCCAGGTAGAACGGCCTCGTGAGGATCACTTTGTGCTGCGGCGCTTCGCTACGAATATCCGCCTGCCAGCGTTCATCCTGGCCAGCGGCCGCCGCTTCCGCGTCAAGCTGCTTGGGCGTGCTCCCCATCACGAATTCGCCCGGCGGGATCAATCGGAACTTCATGCCGATGCTGTTCGTGTACTCCACCGGCACTCCAAGGTACTTCGCCCATGCTTCCTGATGTGCCTTGGCCTGCTCGGCATCAAACGGTGCGATCGCCGCTGGCGGCGCATCGGCTGGCCAGCCGTGCCAGCCACCAGTTTCGACTTCCTGAATCGCTCGTTTCACCGCATCAACGGACAGCGCGACACGAAAGCCGGTGTGCCTGCTCCTGCCTGTTTTCATCCAGACGCGGCGCTGCGATGCACGGCCGCTGAAGCCGGCTGAAGCCCAACAGCCACCACGAAAGATGACGAATTCACCGCTGGCCGCGCCGTGTGGATCAACCGCCGGTGTATCACGAAACGTGGTGTAATAGTCCGTTGCCCACCAATCCTGCACAAGTTCATAGACGTTGCCATACATGTCGTACAGTCCAAGCGGGTTGGGCTGCAGTTCGCCGACGGCGTGCGTGCGGCGGCCGGAGTTTCCCCCCAACCATGCGACCAATTCCCGTTTTGGGTCGGTTTCCAATGTCCAAGGTGCTTGACTCCCCGCGCGACACGCGAACTCCCATTCGGCCTCGGTCGGCAGTCGATATCCCAACGCCTTCGTTGGGATCATATTCTCGCCATCATGCACATAGGTGGTGTTCAGATTCTCACGTTCACAAAGTTTTCCGCAAAAGGCGGCGGCCTCGTTCCAAGTGACTGATTCCACGGGGTGCCGGCTCGTGTCAAGACCTGACACGTCGTCTTTGCCGCCTCCGCTTGAGGCATAATGAGAAGGTATTCTCCTCATCACAGTTGCATAGTCGGCCTGTGTCACCTCATACGCACTCAGGTAGGTGGGGCGTGGCAAGATCACTTGATGTTGCGGTAGTTCGCTACGTGTGGTTTCGGCTGACTGTTGGTCGCCGCCCACAGCCCATAATTCCGCGATGACTTTGACCTCATCATCCGTGCTCCCCATCAGAAACTCCCCCGGCGGGATCAGCCGGAACTTCATCCCGATCGAGTTCGTGTACTCCACCGGCACGCCGAGGTACTTCGCCCACGCCTCCTGGTGCTGTCTCGCCTGGGCGGCGTCAAACGGTGCAATCGCCGGTGGCGGCGCATCGGCCGGCCAGCCGTGCCAACCGGTTGCAGTCGTCGTGTCCGGCTTCGGCGTCGAGCTGTCGGCCACTTGTTGTGGGGCCGGTTTCTCGCCGTTCTTCGACACCACGACTTTGCCGTCCACCAGCGATACCTCGAGGAGGTTCTGGCCGTCCTTCTTCACCGTGAACCGGTCGGTCACTGCTTCCAGGCCGTCCCGCTCGACGACGAACCCGCGGTCTCCTGGTTTCAGGCGGATCGGCGTGCCCGAGCCTTCGAACGTCACCGTTTCATCGCCAAACCGGACCGAAATTCCCGGATCGTGGATCACGACCTTCACATCCACTTCGCCGAGCCGCACAAACAGTGTGACCCCCAGCAGTACAATCAGCGCCGTGACCGTCCCGCCGACCACCCAGCGGACTGTCGACGGTCGTCGGCGAATTGGCTTCGGCAATGGACGGACTTCGGTCGCCGGGTCGGTGTCGAGCAGGCCGGTCAGCGCCGTCTGTTCCATCGCCGCAATCTGTTTCTGCGGCCCGACACGCTGCGGGGCCCCGGCCGGACGCACTTCCGGGGCGTGCAGGAAGGTTTCGAGTCGGGTCTCTTCCGCCGTGCCGGGGCTCACGCTCGGGGCCGACGCGGCAGGATCGAGGCAGCGTTCCAGTGCGGCAACCAGGTCTCCTGCCGTCTGGTAACGGTCTTCCGGCCGCTTGGCCACCATCTTCCGAAACACCGCCTCCACGCCCTCAGGCACGTCCCCCCGCATCCCGCGCAACGACGGGATCGGCTGGTCTTTGTGGGCGTAGATCTTCTTGATGACCGTATCGGCCACGTACAGCGGCTTGCCCGTGAGCAGGTGGTACAGCGCGCATCCCAGGCTGTAGATGTCGCTCCGGGCGTCGGCGTGCTTCGTGTCCAGCGCCTGCTCGGGGGACATGTAGTCGACGGTTCCCATCACGGCCCCCGTGCTGGTCAGGTCAGCCTCCGGGCCGATCGTCGCTTTGTCCCCCTCCAGTCGGGCCAGGCCCATATCGAGGATCTTGACGGTCCCGTCGCGGGTGACGAGCAGGTTGCCCGGCTTGATGTCGCGGTGGGTCACTCCCTGCTGATGGGCGTACTGCAGCCCCCGCGCGGCCTGGACGATGCAATGCACGGCGGTCTCCACCGGGAGCGGTCCCTGTTGTTTCACCAGCGATGCCAGGTCAGTCCCCTCGACGTACTCCATCACAAGGAAGTGCACTCCCCGGGACTCGTCGGCATCAAACGCGGTGACGATGTTGGGGTGGTTGAGCCGGGCCACTGCTT
Organism: uncultured Planctomycetaceae bacterium; assembly: GCA_964633565.1. GTDB lineage: Bacteria > Planctomycetota > Planctomycetia > Planctomycetales > Planctomycetaceae > CAZWGW01. The sequence continues at coordinate 22,317 of CAZWGW010000003.1, read as the reverse complement.
CCACTTCCCGCAGGAACCGTCGGAGCGTCTCGGGAACCTTGATCGCTTTCGACGAGATCACCTTGAGGGCCACGGTCCGCTGCATTCGCCTGTGGCGGGCCTTGAAGACCGTCCCCATCCCCCCCTCGCCCAGCTTGTCGAGGATGACGTAATTGCCGAGCGTCAGGGCGCTGGTCTTCCCCTGCAGCACGGCCGTCGCCTGCCAGGCGGTGAGTTTTTTCTGGCGGACGAGTTCGCGGGCGAACTCCCGGGAGTCATCGGCCGGCTGTTTTTCCGCGGGGAGTGACTGGCGGAACGCGGCGAGCGCTTCGGCCGTGATCAGACCGGATTTGATCAGCCGTTCGACATACGTTGCCAGCGGGACCCGTGGCCCAGTCTTGGGGCGCCTCTCTCCCGGATCCGCAATGCTCTCGAGGTCCGCCAGATCCTCGGTCGACGACGTCCCCCCCAAAAGACCGTCCGTCCCCACGGACAGTGCACTGGGGTCCGCGGCCAGTTCGGGAAACAGCGCCTGGTACTCGTCGTTCGAACGGACGTCTCCCGCTGCCCGCCGAAACTCCTTGTCGATGGCGATCAACTCCTGCAGCAGGGCGGTGCGGAGCGGCCCGGGTTCCGGGGGGAGAAACGCCGCGATGTCCGGGGGCGTCCCCGCGTGCCACGCCTCCTCAAACCGGGCAATGGCCGCCTCGAACTGGCGTTTGTCGCCGGGGGTCAACTTCTCGCGGACGGGTGCCTGCTCAGCCATGTCATGCCCCAAAAGACTGCGGAAACGAGCCTCTGGACATAGAAATGGGAATTCGGCGGCCCCGAGTGCCACAAATTCTGCCCGATTCCGGCGCCGCCTGTCCAGCATCCCGGCTGGCTGCTCGGGACCGGCGGCCGACGGCCCGCCCGGCGACCTCAGGCCTCTTCCAGCAGCTCCCTCAGAACGTCTTTCGCTTCTGCGACAACCCGCGCCACGGTCCGGCGGCTGCTCCGGACCTGCCCGGCGATCTCCTCCAGTTCGCACCCCTGCATCCGCAGCGCAATGATCTCCTGCTCGCGCGGGCCCAGCCGTTCCATCAGCCGTTCGATCAGGTCCGAAAGTACGGCCGCTTCGTCCGGCCCCGGTTCGCGCCCCGCCACCTCGCGCCACGGGTCGCCCGCCGGGCCGTCGGCGTTCAGCGACACTTCCCGCTCGGCCGACCGCTTACCGGCCCCGAACAGGTCGGCCCACTTGGTGCATTTGCGGACGGTGATGACGACCAGCAGCCCCCACAGCCCGTCTGAGCCGTCGTGGTCGAATTGAAACTCATCCTGTCGGCGGAAGAAGCTCTTAAACGCCGATTGCACGACGTCTTCGGGCGACACCTTGGCCCGCAATCGCGCTCCGAGCCGGTCGCGTGCCACGACCATCAACCGTCCCGCATACCGGTTGAAGAGCGCGTCGGCGAACCGCTCCGGCGGGATTCCGGTGAGCGTGGAGAGGGCATGGAGGTCGTCCATCCCCGACACGATACCGTCGGGCTGGGCCGAACGGAATCAATTTGCGACCCGCCCAAGGCGTGGACGAGCACTCCCGCCCGGCCCCCTCCGCCAGGCGGCAAGGAAAATCTGGAGATTCTCCTGGCACTCGCCGCGCCCCGATTCCCATTCGATGGCAGGGCGCCTCGCAGATCAGCGTGCTGCGGGGCCTGGTGTGTCAGCCCGGTTTGTCTCCTGCCGGCACCCACGTTCCGGTGCGGCGGCAATGAGGCACCGGGCAGGTGCACCAGTCGAAAAGGAGCCCCTGTCCCGATTGCACCACATCAGTTTGAGGAATCTGTCATGACGCGATTTCTGATCAACCTGTCTTCGCTGCGGTTTGCGGCGATCCTGTTGCTCGCAGGCGCCGCGAGTGCGTTTGTTCGTGTGGACAGTGCGCTGGCGCAGCCTCCCGCGGCAGGGTATACGATCACCGATTTGGGGACGCTGGGAGGCCCGTGGAGTGAAGGGCTGGCTTTGAACGACTGGGGTGAAGTGACGGGATGGTCCGACACCGCCGATTTTCAACATCACCCGTTTCTCTACTCCAAAGGCACGATGATCGACTTGGGTTTTGGGACCGCGAGCGGGAACGCGAGTGAGGGGCACGGCATCAACAACTTTGGGGAAGTCACGGGCTACGCGAATGCCGGTGGCGGTTGGCACGCGTTCCTCTACTCCGGCGGGGTGAGGACCGACATTGGGACGTTGGGCGGTCTTTTGAGCATCGGAGAGGACATCAATGATATTGGGCAGATCACCGGGTGGTCCGACACTCCCCTCGCGGGTCACGAACACGCGTTCGTTTACTCCAACGGTGCGATGATTGACCTAGGGACGATGGGCGGAGTCTGGAGTTCAGGCCGTGGGATCAACAACTCAGGCCAAGTCACTGGATCAGCGGATACCGGCACGAGGTCCGTATTTTTGTCCAACGATTACCACGCTTTTCTGTATTCCGGCGAGGCAATGATCGACCTGGGGACACTGGGGGGCGCGCGCAGCAGTGGAATTGGAATCAACGACGTCGGCCAGGTGACGGGATTCTCCTTCACAACCGGGAACAATGCCTCGCACGCGTTCCTGTATTCCAATGGCGCGATGTTCGATCTGGGGACGCTGGGCGGACCACAAAGTTCCGGCCAAGAAATCAACAACAGCGGAGAAGTCACGGGATGGGCCGACATCGCCGGTTCTGGCAGGCACGCGTTTTTGTACTCCGGTGGGGCAATGTACGACTTAAACGATCAGATTTCGGCCGACTCAGGGTGGGTGCTATTGCAAGGAAATGGCATCAATAACGCCGGCCAAATCACGGGGTACGGCCTCAAAAGCGGCGTGATCCACGCGTTTCTCCTGACACCCATTACGAACTCTCCCCCCACCGTCGTCTCCTCGATTGTCGTCGGCGGGCAGGACGTCGGTCAGTCTGCCGAGGTCGAATGCGACGGCCCGGGCGGCGCCACGATCACGCTCAACGGCAGTTCGTCTTCCGACCCGGACGGGGACGACCTGGAATACGAATGGTCCGTCGCCGAGGACTCGGGAGCATCGATCGCACATCCCGGTCAGGCGGTGACGGAGGCGACGTTCCCCGTCGGCGTACACCAGGTCACGCTCACGGTGTATGACCTCGATGCCGATTGTCAGCGAAAAGGGGGAGTAGACGTGGCCTCCCTGTCGATCATGGTCGTCGACGATATGCCCCCCCTTGTCCGGGTGACGACCGACCTGGCCGCGCTGCTCCCGCCCAACCACAGGATGGTGCCGGTCGCCATCTACGTCGAGGCGTCGGATGCCTGCTCGGACCCCGCCGACATCATCGTCCGCTGCACAATCGCCAGCAGTCAACCCGACGATTCCGACGGCACGGGTGAACACGTCGGCGATGTGAACGGCAAGGACGGCTTCCTCAACGCCGTGCCGGTCACGCTGGAGTATGCGGGTGACGGCCTGTACGGCGCGCTGGTTTACCTGCGGGCCGAACGGGATGGCGCGGACAAGGCCGGACGGATCTATTCGGTCAACGTGGAGGTGCTCGACCCAGCCGGCAATACGGGTCAGGCGAGCACCGCCGTGGTGGTGCCACACGATCGCCGGAGGAACTGAAGGCGATCGGTTCGCGAACGATCCCCGTCACTTCTTCGGATCGCGAAGGCAATTCGTCGCAGTCGCGTGTCGGATCAGGGCGACGGCCCTGTTGCATCGGCAATTCCCAGGCGCAAGGCCGGGGGGAGGCGATGAAAGCTCGCGTCCCCCCGGCTGAATGCGTGGTTGCGCCCTCCCGGGGCCTCCGCCCCGGCGGACACGAAAATCTGGCAATTCTCCTGGCACTCGCCGCGCCCCGATTCCCATTCGATGGTGGGGCGCCTCGCAGATCAGCGTGTGCCGGGGCCGGGTGTCCCACCATTCCTCTCATCCCTGAACCAGAGCCGAGATCAAACGACATTCAACCCTCTCCGAACGTCACCAGCCATTGTCGTTTGTCCTCTCGGGCGGTCGCCTCATCCCATGTTCGCCGTTGCCCTCAAAATGTTGCTGCATAACAAGGCGCGCTCGATGTCGACGTTACTGGGCATTGCAGTCGCGTTCTTTCTCAGCGCGGCCCAGCTTGGCCTCCTGGTGGGCTGGTGCAATACGACGACGGCCATCATTCGCCATGCGGACGCGGACGTTTGGGTGATGGCCGAACAGACCCAGGCGTTTGATTACGGAACTCCCATTCCCGGCCAGCGGCTGTACCAGACTCGCAGCGTGCCCGGCACGGAATGGGCGGAAGCGCTGTACATCGGCTGGCAGTACTGGCAGCACCCGGGGGGCCGGCAACTGAATATGGAACTCGTCGGATTGGACGATGATCTCGTCGGCGGACCGTGGCGCATGTCGCGGGGGAGTCTCGACCACGTCCTCAACCCGGATTATGTCATTGTGGATGAACTCTATGCGGACAGCCTCGGCGTCCAGGAAATCGACGATGCTGTGGAAATCGTCGGCCATCAAGTGCGACTTGCCGGATACTCCGAAGAGGTGCGCACTTTTACGGCGGCGCCGTTCGTGTTCACTTCGCTCAAGACGGCGCTGCAGATCGATCAGCGTTATCGGCCGGACGAGATCACCTACGTCATGGCGCGCTGTGCCGATGGCGTGACACCGGCGCAACTGCGAGATGCCATTTCCGCCGCAGTCCCAGACGTCGAAGTCGCGACGTCCGACGAGTTCGCGATCAAAACCGTGAAGTACTGGATGCTCGAAACGGGCATCGGCATCACCGTCGTGACCACCGCGGTCCTCGGCCTGCTGGTCGGGACCGTGATTGTGAGCCAGACGCTGTATGCCATTACCAATGATCACCGCCAGAATTATGCGACACTGCTGGCGATCGGATTCGAGCGGTTCCACCTAATTGTCATGGTGGTGGCGCAATCCATCATCCTGGGATTGATCGGCGTCAGCCTGGGGGCCGCGCTGTTTGCCTGCGCGGCCAACATCACCGCCAGCACGCCCATCCCCCTTGAAACCACGCCGGCCGTCTTCTCGGCGCTGATCGGCGCCCTGCTGTGCTGCTGCATCGCAGCCTCGCTGCTCTCAGTCCGGACACTCTTCCGCATCGATCCCGTGACTGTGTTCCATGCCTGACCCGAGGTGTTCCATGCCTGCCGCACTGGCGTGTTTCGACGTGCATAAAATCTACGGTTCCGGAGAACTGGCGGAGACCGCCCTGTCGGGAATCAGCGCATCGTTCCAGGCCGGCGAAACCTGCATGCTGCTCGGCCCTTCCGGGTCGGGCAAAACCACGCTGCTCTCGATCCTGGGCGGCCTGCTCACGCCGACGGCCGGTCGCGTCGAATTCCATGGCCAGCAGGTCGATTTTCGGCGCCCGCGGATGCTGGCGCGCCTGAGGCGGTCGAGCATCGGGTTCGTCTTTCAACATGCTCAACTGCTGCCGTTCCTCTCGATTCGCGAGAACCTGCGGTTCGTGGCGCGGCATGCCGGCCTCGCGCCGGCAGCATTGCGTTCGCGAATAGACGAGGTCATGCAGCGGCTCGGCATCGACAGGTATGCCCACCGCAAACCCGCCGAGTTGAGCGGCGGGCAGCGCCAACGAGTGGCCATCGCCCGCGCGGTCCTGCACCGCCCGAGCGTCATTCTGGCGGACGAACCGACCGCGTCGCTCGACTGGGAGAACGGGCAGGCCGCCGTCCAGTTGCTGATCGATGAGTCCCGGCGGAATCAGGCGGTGCTCATTACGGTGTCGCACGATACACGGCTCATCCCCCAGTTCGGGCGTGTCCTGCGAATCGAATCGGGAAAGGTGTGCGCGGAATGAAATCGACATTGATCGTTATGGCGCTGCTGATCGGCTTCGGGACTGCCTGGCAGGCTAAGAGCCTCTCCCGTCGCATTGCGGGTTTCTCACCGGGAGTCGAGACAGACGGCGGAAACGAAGCGTTCGCCGCGGGTGACCGCACGACCGGCCCGTCGCGAACAATCCGCGGCATGGGTTATGCCGAACCCGCGTCGGAGATTCGCCGCCTCACTTTCAAGGTTGACGGAGTCATTCGGGAATGCCGGGTGCATCTGGGGCAACGGGTCAGGGCCGGAGAGACGCTTGCCGTTCTGCACAATCGAGAGGAGGACGCGGCGGTCCGGGTCGCCGAACAGGAACTCGCCCTGGCCGAAGCCGAACGGGCACGGATTTTCAGCGGCGTCAACCCGCACCAGATTGAAGCGGCGCGGCGCCGAATTGACCGGCTCCAGGCACAAGTCCAGCACGCGCAAGCCTGTCTGGCCCGGCGCGAGGAATTGCGGTCGCGCAATGCCGTAGCGGAGGAAGACTATGAGCACTGGAACTCCGAAGTCTCGCAACTGGGCGTTGCCGTTCAGGAAGCCGAGGCCGAGCTGGCTGCGTATCTGAATTTCGTGCGCCCCGAGGACCGGGCGCTGGCAGATGCGAAAGTCGGGCTGGCGGAAGCGCGCCTCCGCATGGCCGAGGAACGCCTGCACGACACGATTCTTGCGGCCCCCAGTGATGGAACCGTGCTCGAGGTCATCAAACGCGAAGGCGAGGCAGTGCGCGTGTTTGATCCGCAACCCGTGCTGTTGTTCGCGGACGATACGCGACTCCGTGTGCGGGCCGAAATCGACGAACGCTATGTCGCAGAGGTCGCTGTCGGCCAGGCGGCCGTAATCCACGGTCGGGGGCTGGGCAGACGCCGCTATGCGGCCGTGGTCTCGCAGGTCAAAGGGCTGATGGGCCCCAAGACGGTGTTCTCGGGCGCAGCGGGGGAACGCAAGGACCTCGACGTGCTCGAAATCTTCCTGGACCTGAACGAAGCGATTACGGCTCCGATCGGGTTGCAGGTGGACGTGGATCTCGTGCCGGAGGTCGAACGTCCTTCCGGGCCGCGCGCATCGGCACAGCCTTCTCAAACCTCGCCCCGGAACTCGAATCCAAAGGAGCACCCATGACGTTGATTGGAACACTTTCACCGCGAACTCACGGCAGTGAACGGGTCGCAGATGTCGATGACCTGGGCTTCGATCCGGCCGCACTCACACCCTTGGGGGTGCTCCAATACCTCGACGGGCGCATCGCCGACGTCCTGCGGGAATTCGAGGCGAGCGACGTGTGGGCGGTCGTCTCCAACCCGCAATCGGACCTGCGACTGATCCGCGAGATCATGAAGGAGGTCTATCTCGAAATCGTGATGTATCAGCCCGACGTGATCGAAGCGACGATCGCCACGATTGCGCAAATGCCGCGAACCCTCGATGTGGCCACGTTCGACGAAATGCTCCACCACCAGGTGGAGGAATTCAATCATGGTGAGATGGCCTTGCGCGATTACGTGGGACTGGGGGGCAATGAAGCCTCTGCCCGACAACGGCGGATGAGCCCCTCGGCGTTTTCGTGCGCGGCAATGTGGCGGATGCTGTGCCACATGCGCGACCCATTCGCCTATCTGGGCGCCCTGTACTTGTTCGAAGGGCTCACGCCGATCGTTTCGGACATGGTGAAACGCTGTCTGAAGACGCGTGGATTTCAGGCCAATGCCACCGAGTTTATCGAATACCACTCGACGGCCGACCTCGAGCACACGCGCATGGTCAAGGACCTGATTCTCCGCGTGACGGAGGAATACCCGGAGTCGAAGCCGAGCATCTGCTACGGGATCGAGTACTTCCTGGCCGTTTATCCGGCGCCGGTGTGGAACGCGGCGTTTCGTCGCGCCCGGAAGCGGTGCGGCGCAGCGTGATGGGACACCAGAAGGAGGGCAAGTCAATGTGCGACGTCGGAATCTTTTTCGCATCAATCGGGGGGCGGACACGCAGAGTGTCCGCACTGCTGGCGCAGGGACTGCAGCCCGCGCGGGTCGAACTGTTCGACCTCCGCGTCAGCAGCCAGGACGATCTGGGATGCTGCCGGCTGACGATCCTCGGCTCGCCGACATACGGCGCGGGCGACCTGCATCATCTCTGGCACGACTGGGCCGACCGCTTGCTGGCGGCACGCCCGCAGCTGGGAGAAGTTGCGATTTTTGCCCTGGGAGACCGAAAGCATCATGGGGCGACATTCGCCGGTGCACTCCGGCATCTCGCCGACCTCACCGATGCCCTCGGGGCGTCACGAATCGGCGAACTGCCAGGTTCGGACGTGGGGAATTTCCCCGGATGCGAATCGTTGCTGCGCAACGGACGGCTGCCGGGACTCGTGCTGGATGACGTCTCGCAGCATGCGCTCATAGCGGGCCGTGCGGCCGCTTGGGCGCGACAGATTCTCAGCGAGTCCCGCGCTATCCGGGATTCGGTGAAGGCGGTGGAACGGACGTTGAGCGAGGTCCGCTCTGCGAACGGCGCCTCGTGAGTCGGACGATTCGGTACGTGAAGGTCTGGCCCTCCGGGAGCGGGGTGCCTCCTGTGGGGCATTGGAGACCATCTGTCGATTGAGGGAGTGAATGCTGCATGATTCGGTTTGTCGAGGTGCCTGAGTTTCTTCGCAAACACTGCGAGAAATTCGGAATTCGAGTGGGGCGAGTCGACACAGATGAGCCCGAGTACGCATTCGTCCGTCAACTGCGAGAGACGGCGTACAAGATTCCATTTGATGAAAAAGAGCGGGGACTGGATGCGTATTCGCAGTTGTGGCTGGCCATGGTCGGTGATCGCCCCGTGGGGACGATGCGTGTGACATACGCTCGCGATGGCCGGGTCGATTGTGAAGAAGTGCTTCCTTCCGCGCTGTTGACAAAATTTCGCCATACCATTGGATCGGCTGGGCGGTTTGCGGTCCCCTCTGACGTCCCGGCGGAATGGCGGATCGCTCGTGTGTTGATCGACACTACCTGGTCTTATGCAGTGGCCGAGGGAATGCGCCTCGACATCATTACGGCCAAGCCCCGGGCGATCCGGTATTACGAGCGACTGGGTTACCACCTGGTCCCGGACTCCGAGTTCGAGTACGCCCTGTGGGGCGTGCCCAGCCACGTCATGATCCTGCCGGTCGATCCGGGAAACAAAGCCTGCTCGCTGCATGCCGTGTTCAAGGACGCCAAGGACGGGCTGTCATACGAGACCTTGGCGGCGTGGCTGCCTGCATTGAACGAACCGGTCAAAGCACTTGAGTCTCTGGTCGCCAGCTACGGGACGGCAGCGACAACGCAGATGAGCCCGATCGGTCTCAACCGTCTGCGCGCCGGTGCGCGGCTGTCGTATCCGGCGGGAACCCGGCATGTCGAGCCGTTCGGCTTCCACGCAGTCCGACCGAGTGGCGATCTGATCGCCCGACTGGAACGGCGCTTCCCGGGAACGCTGTTGCCGGGAGAGACCCCATTCGTCATCAACGCTTGCCCCACCCCTCCGCCAGACGTGCCGTCCGCCATCTGCATCGATACCTACTGCCGGATTGATCACGTGTTTCGAGCGCTGCTCCTGGGTGCGGAAGCCGAATTACCAACATTTTTGTTCGCACAACCGCTGCTGGCCGCCGAGGCGCTGCTGCGGCATGTTCGTTCGGGGTACGTGCTGCCCCCCCGGCTGACATTGTGCCTGTCCGGTTATCCGTGCCCGGTATCGCTGGAACGTGTGCTCCTGGATCTGGCCAGAAGTTTGCGGCGCGATCTGCGCCTGATCCAATTGTACGGAGTCGACGACATCGGACCGGCGCTCCTTGCGGCTACGGATCGCACCATCGAGGGGGAACCGATCTATTACCCGATCGACGACCACTGCGAGCCAGCGCTCGACGATCGCCGCTTCGTATTCCGCATGACCGAAGGGGGAAAGACGCAGTTTCGGAAGACCCGGGACAAGGCTGTCGCCTGTGATGGCGCCTGGTTGCTCTCGAATGAATCGCGTTTTCATCCGGTGAAGCAGTGGGAACTCGAAACCTGGACCGATGCGGACTGGCTCCGAAGGACCGGCTATCTGGCCGGGCGGGGAGAGCATCTCAAGAAGCAGTTACGGGAAGGGGAAAAACCGGCCGACGACTCGGAGATTGAGTACTACGACTTCGCGCGCGAGCACGGAGCCGACTGGTTGCACGAACCAGATTGGGCGTAACTGTCAGCGCGTCGCGACGGGCGGGGGCGACCCTCGCTACGGTCCGGCGGCTGCTGCGGACCTGCCGGGCGTTCAGGGTCACTTCCCGGTCGGCCGACCGCATCCCGGCCCCGAACAGGTCGGCACACTTGGCGCACTTGCGAACGGAGATAACAACCGGCAGCCTGCCCGTCCGAGCCGTCGTGGTCGAAACGAAGCTGATTCTGCCGGCAGGCAAAGCTCTTAACTGCTTACGGAGAAAAGTCTTCTGGCGACACATTGGCCGGTAACCGCGCTCTCTCGCGGTCGAGCGCCACGACCATCAGCCGAGCCGCTTACCGGTTTAACTGGGCGTCGGCGAACGGCTCCGATGGGCGGAAATGGCTGGCTCGCATTTTTTTGGCACTCGTTCCGCCCCGATTCCCATTCAATGTTGGGGCGCCTCGAAGACTTCCGTACAGCGGGACCGGTCGTTCAGCCTTGGTTTATCCCTTCCCGGTACATCGATCCGATGAGGCACCGTGCACAATCACCAGCCGAACTGCATCCCCTGGTCCCATTGTGCCACACCGAGTTGAGGAACCTCTCATGACGCGACTTCTGAAAGGCCTGCCTTTCCTCCGAGTAGCGGGTGAGCCAAATGACGGGGCCACGGCACGTCAACGCCAGCACTGGATCGCCAGCGGGAACGACCGACGCCACAACGACAATCGGACCTCAACAACGGAGTTGCCTGAACGGTTACAGACTCAGAAACCCCGACCCATGCGCTCTCAACAGCACACTGATTCAATTCTTGCTGACATGAATGTCCGAATCAACCCGGTCTCAGTCGAAACCCTCTTTGAGAAATACGAGGAGGCCGGGTTCCTCTACGAGGAGAAGAAGAAACGGCTCATGCCGTTTGTGGACCTCGTCAAGGAGAATCTCCACAAGGCACAGGCAGCCGGAGACAGGATCCACTACCACCTTGTTTTTGAAGATCCGACATCGAAGCGCTGGGCCGCCGTTTCCATCTGGCGCACGACAACGAATTCGTGGACTTCGCAGCACCTTGTCAGTATCGGAGGTCCCACTGGATCGCGAAGCGTCATGCTGGCTGCTCAGCAGCATCGGATGCAGTGTTCGAGCGATGTCGGCGGTCAGAACTGGTTCAGCCCGACAAACCGGTTTCCCATGAAGATGTTCGGTTCGATTCAAAAGCGATTGGGTGAGGCCCTCACGTCGGTCGCCGGGCACGCCTACGTCAATACTCCGCGCAACTCCCGGACGTGCGCCCAGCGCCAGGTATCCGTGACTCGATGTGGTGCTCGACAGCATCATGAACTGATCGAATTCGTGAAGACACATCGCGGCCAAGTCTATACCGAGGTCGAGGAACTGGATGGCGATGACCTGAACCTCGAAGAACTGGATACGCTTTATCAGACGGTTGGACTGCGAAGGTACCGTCGCTGCTACCTCGCAGGTCTGTCCGGTCGATCAGCTCCTGTCGCCGCGGCGATTGCGTATCGCGGACCAACAGGCTTCAATTTCAGCTTCCTCGAAAACCGATGCGACCTGATTCTGTCTCCGGATCTCGACGACACCCAATCGTCGCTCGTCACTGCAGCGCTGATTGCGGCGGTTTCCCCGCTCTACGAGGATTTTCCGCTGGGAACGATTCCAGTCATCGCCGACGGCAATGGAATTGGTCCACTTGTGGAGCTCGGAGGAGAGTTCATCCGGCCCTATGTCCAGAGCATCTGGAAGTCGTCCGCCTACGAGGAGTGGTGCCGCCACATCGACCGATTCTATCAGCCGATTCTGCGAAGGATTGAATGCAACACAGCCCACACGACAAGGTGGTATTCGACTGACAGTTCAGGGGATCAAGCATGAATCCTGAGTCACCGCGATACTTCATGGACGATCCGCGAGAAGCAGGCCGGCTGTCAAGAAAGGTTGACCCCCAGGCATGGGTGTCGAAGTTCCTGCAGCCGCTGCTCCCCGCATCCGGCCGCGTCCTGGACGTCGGGTGCGGGCCGGGCGTCATTGCGAAAGCCGTGGCCGAAACGAATCCCTCAATTCACATCTGCGGCTATGACGGCAGTGCGGACCGGATCAATCAGGCGCGGGACAACTGCTCACACCTGCCCAATGCGGACTTTGCCCGGGGAGACGCACATTCTCTGCCGTTTGACGGCGAATCGTTCGACTTCACCTACTGTCGATTCCTGGTCGAGTATCTTGCGGACAAGCAGCAGGCTGTGTCGGAGATGGTTCGGGTGCTGAAGCCCGGCGGCCTCCTCTTGCTTCAGGACCTGGATGGACAACTCGTCTGGCACTATCCGGAAGACGAATCTCTCCAGAGACGGGTGGCCCGCACGCTGGAGATTCTTGCGAAGTCCGGCTTCGATCCGTTCGTCGGCCGGAAGCTGTTCTCGCTGATGCGGGCGGCAAGGCTCTCAGACCTGGACATGCAGGTTGAGTGCTACCATCTCTACGCCGGCCCGATCAACGACTCTGCCCTCGACCTCTGGGACCTTAAGCTCGACATCGCCCTGCCGGCGGCGGCAGAAGCGCTGGGCAGCCACGACGAAGCCATCGAGTTCAAGCGCGACTACCTCGCCTACCTGAAGGACCCGGACACGATCACTTATTCCGTGCTGTTCACAGTCGTCGGCCGGAAGGTGTGACCGACCACGCCCAGGAACTGCACGCACCAGAAACCCGCCCCATCATGATTCAGTCTGAAAGTCGACTGACGCCGGCCGAGCGTGATTACTTCCTCGATCTGTTCCGGACACTTGTCACGGCTCGAGCCATCGATCGCAAATCAGATGAGCTGGTCCGGCAGGGCTATGGGTTCTTCCATGTGTCGGGCGCCGGTCATGAAGCAACCGCTGCACTCGCCCGGCATCTCACGGACGAGGACTATCTGCATCTGCACTATCGTGACAAGGCGCTGATGCTGCGGCGCGGGCTGACCGTGCGGCAGTTCTTCCTCAGTCTCCTGTGCAAGCAGGACTCACATTCCGCCGGTCGGCAGATGCCGGCTCACTTCAGCGACGCGCAGCTCCGGATCCTGAGTCTGGTTGGCCCCGTCGGCAACAACGCACTGCAGGCGGTCGGTGTCGCGGCGGCAATTCAGGATCGGGGAGAGCAGGCCCTTGTCATCTGTGCCGTCGGCGACGGTACGACGCAACAGGGCGAGTTCCTCGAAGCGGTGGCCGAGGCGGCGCGGCAGCGGGCGGCGGTTCTGTTTCTCATCGAGGATAATGGCTTCGCGATTTCGACTCGCACCCGGGGACGCACGTTCTTCTCGCGGGACGGCAGTCGCGAGCTCTTCGGAGTGCCCATTCGCAGAATCGATGGGACGGATGTGGTGGCCTGCGACCGCGCGTTCGCCAGCGCCGTCGGCGATATCCGGAGTGGTGACGGGCCACAGATCGTCGTCATGCACGTATCGCGGCTGTCCGACCATACCAACGCAGATGACCAGGAGCGCTACCGCGACCTTGAGGAGGTTGCCACAGACCTGGCCACGCACGATCCGACGTTCCTCCTCCAGGACCGACTTCTGCGGGAAGGAGTTGAACTCGATCGGCTCAAGCAACTGTGCGAAGAAATCGCCGAGCAGATCGAAGTGGAAGCCCTCCGGGCGCTGGAAGGTCTCGATCCGACGCCCGAACCAGCCGCCAAGGCGCCGTTCCCGGACAACTTTCATGAGATGTCGGAGTATCGAGGACACGGTGACGCAACAGTGACAATGCGGGACGCGCTGAACCGTGTCCTGCATCAACGGTTGGCATCCGATCCGCACGTAGTTCTTTTCGGAGAGGATGTTGAGGACCCCAAGGGGGACGTGTTCGGCGTAACACGAAACCTAAGCACTGCATTTCCGGGCCGCGTGAAGAACTCGCCGCTGTCCGAGTCGACGATTGTGGGAACGTCGGTGGGTCGTGCTCTGGCAGGACAGAGGCCCGTGGCCTTTCTTCAATTTGCAGACTTCCTGCCGCTGGCCTGGAATCAGATCATCTCCGAAATGGGCAGCATGTACTGGAGGACCCGCGGAGACTGGCAGTGCGCGATCATTGTGATGATAACCTGCGGCGGCTATCGCCCGGGCCTTGGTCCGTTTCATGCACAATCTCTGGAGTCGGTCGCCGCGCATACGCCCGGAGTGGACGTCGTCATGCCGTCGACCGCAGGCGATGCAGCGGGTTTGCTCAATGCGGCATTTGAGTCGAACCGTCCGACCCTGTTCTTCTATCCGAAGTCATGCCTGAATGTCGCAGAACTCGGAACATCTGCTGACATGCAACTCCACTTCGTGCCCCTCGGCTGTGCCCGGCACTGGAAGAGGGGCAATGAACTGACGATTGTCAGTTGGGGCAACCCACTGATGCAGTGTCGCCGGGCCGCGGAGCGTCTGGAAGACGAGGGCGTCGGTGTGGACCTGATCGACCTGCGGAGCCTGTCGCCGTGGGACGCAAGTGCCGTCATCGATTCCTGCGAACGAACCGGACGGCTCCTTGTTGTCCATGAGGACAACCTCACGTGCGGCTTCGGCGCCGAAGTCGCCGCGACGGTGGCCGAACGAGCAGCCGTTCCTGTTCGCATTCGCCGAGTCGCGCGGCCGGACACTTTCATACCGTGCCACTTCGGGAATCAACTGGGCATTCTGCCGTCGGCGCGGTCAATCCTCGTCGCAGGGGCCGGTTTGCTCGACCTCGACCTGCAATGGATCGACCGGAACGAATCCGACTCTGGTGACTTCATTGTCGAAGCCATCGGCTCCGGTCCCTCCGACGACGAAGTGATCATTGTCAAGATCCACGTCGCGCCCGGCCAGAAAGTGTCCAAGGGGATGTTGCTGGCGGAAGTCGAATCGACGAAATCGATTGTCGAAATTGCAGCGACCGCCAATGGAACGGTCATAGAGATCCTGCAGGAAGAAGACGCAGTCGTGCCGGTCGGCACGCCGCTGATTGTGATTCGCCCTGACCGGCAATTATCTTTCCGAAAACCGGTCACCCAGGAGACTATGCCGGAGTGCCGATTGGTTATCCGGCCGAAGCATGCCGATAGTGCGGCAAAGCAGGCACTTCAGCCCCAACAGACGGTCGTACTCTGTGGAATAGCCGAGCAGCTTGGTTCAAGAATCATTACGAATGCCGAGCTTCTTGGGGCGTTTCCAGGCTGGACGGAAGAGGACGTCGTCAAACGGACAGGCGTGCGGAGCCGTCGGTGGGTGGGCGATCGAGAAGACCTGCTGACTCTGGCAGTCGAAGCATCCCGCCGTGTGCTGCAGGACCACCATTTCGACATTGAAGATGTGGGACTAGCGATTGTCGCGACGACGACTCCTGATCGCGCTACGCCGTCCCTCGCCTGCCGCATCCTGGCTCAACTCCAGTCGACTGGAACCGAACTGCAGGTCCCGGCGATGGACATCAATGCGGCCTGTTCCGGCTATCTGTATGCCCTACAGATCGCCTGGGACCATGTACAGGCACAGCCTAAGAGTGCCGTGCTTGTTGTGACCGCCGAAGTGCTTTCGCCGCTCATTGATCCCCACGATGCGGATACCGTGTTTCTGTTCGGGGATGCCGCAACGGCCACCCTCCTGGCCGGCGCTCGCAAGGAAAGTCGTTCTTCAGGACCGCTGCAACTGTCGAGGCCGGTTCTCGATGGTGAGCCGGAATCAGGCGACTCGCTATCGGTTCCGTTGTGTGGCCCGACGAGCTTTATCAGCATGGACGGCCAGACTGTATTCAGGAAGGCTGTGCTTTGTATGACGAGAGTGATGAACGAGGCGTGTCGACGGGAGCGCCTTCGGTCGAATGAATTGGAATGCATCATCCCCCATCAAGCCAACCTACGCATCCTGCAGGCCATCGCAAAGCGGATGGATGCACCAGTCTTCAAATACCTCGAACACGTGGGCAACACTTCTTCGTGTACGATTCCGCTCGCGCTGCAGCGATTTCTCTCGGAGGATCGGCGACAGCGTCAACCGATCGGCCTTTGCGCCTTTGGGGGAGGCTTTACTTCGGCGGCCGCAATTGCTTATTCGACAGGACTACGCAGCTGAACCAAGACAGTGCGAGTTGGCGTACGGGTTGGTCCGCTGCTTGCGTGAGTTGTCTTTCAGAAAGGCGGGCACGTCTCGCGTGATGCCAACCTGCATCCCGTCGCTCAGGTGATATGGAGCGGCGTGCAAGGTGGATAACCAGGCGAAACAGTTGGCGACAGTTCGCCTCCCTCTGCCGTCGTTTGGTTGGCCTCGTTCGACGCTTCGGTGAAATCGTCCTCGGCAGATTCACTTGGACGGTGCTTGTGCCCTAGGTCGTGAACGTTGTACCAGGCAAGGCTTGGGAAAGGGGGAACAGATGTAGAAGACAGCTCAGAAACCCTTTGTCGGAACCCTGCGGGTGGAAAGCCCGTCCGGTAGCGCCTGAGGGAAACATGCCGAGCACACAGAGGCTCGATCACATGTCCACGTAACTCGATCGGATCGCTTTGGGGACGCCTGTGGACGGCGAATCTGTCGGTTGAGGAACCTGAATCGCCGGGCCGCTTGTGAATCGGCGGAGATTCGCCAATGATTCCGCCGGGGCCTTCTGGTCAGGATCTACTGCCGCGGATTCCTTTAAGCCAGGGTGAAATTCGATGGTGCGAGATGAATGTTCGATTCGAGTCCCTGGACTTCTGCTGGTGCTTGTCGTGGCGATGATCGTGGGCACCCGCGCGCAGGCCGACTCCAAAGACGACTGGGCCCGCATGGAAGCGATCGTGCCGAAAGGCTATGTGTGCGGTCGCTGCGAGACGCCGCCGCAGATTGACGGGCGGCACGACGACGCGGCTTGGCAGTCGGCCCCGTGGACCGACGAGTTCGTCGATATCGAGGGGGATCCCCGGCCGCGGCCGCGGTTCAAGACCCGCGCCAAAATGCTGTGGGACGACGCCTACTTCTACATCGCCGCCCAGATCGAAGAGCCGCACGTGTGGGGGACTCTGACGGAGCATGATTCGGTCATTTTTCACGACAACGATTTTGAGGTGTTCGTAGATCCCGACGGCGACAATCACGAGTATTACGAGTTCGAGATCAACGCGCTGGGCACCGGCTGGGACCTGTTTCTACCGCGCCCCTACAAGGATGGCGGGTATGCCGAGAATCGCTGGGAGATGCCCGGGTTGCTTACGGCCATCGACGTCGAGGGAACACTGAACGACCCTACCGATCGCGACACGGGCTGGTCGGTGGAGATCGCGATGCCTTGGGCGGCGCTCCGCGAATACGCCCATCGGCCCGCACCGCCGCGCGATGGCGACCAGTGGCGCGTAAATTTCTCGCGAGTCGAGTGGCAGGCCGAGATCGAGGACGGGAAATACCGCAAAGTCCCCGACACCCGCGAAGACAACTGGGTCTGGTCGCCGCAGGGCATCGTCGACATGCATCGTCCCGAGCGGTGGGGCTCCGTGCAGTTCTCGACGGCGCGGCCCGGGGAAGCGACGTTTCGGCCTGATCCTGCGATGGATGCCCGCAACGCGCTGCTGGAGGTCTACCATCATCAAAAGGCCTTTCACGAGAAGCACGGACGCTGGGCCGACAACCTGAACGATCTCGGCGTGAAACTCGCCGTCCCTGTTCGGCTTCTGTCAAAGGATGGTCGTTTTCGCGCGACAATCGATATTGCTGGAGAAGGCGGACAAACCGCGTGGTCGATTCGCCATGACTCCCGGCTGCGTCCCGCCGGCCGCGAGGACGACTTGACCGATCAGCTTGAAGCGATTCTGGACCGCCAGGTCAACGCCTGGAACCGCGGCGGCCTCGACGAGTTCATGGACTACTACTGGAAGTCGGACGACCTGTCGTTCAGTTCCGGCGGCCGGACGACGCGCGGCTGGGCACCGACGAAAGCGCGCTACCTGGACCGCTATCCGACGAATGAGCGGATGGGCCGGTTGTCGTTTGGCGCGATCGAGGTCAAGTCGCTCGGCGACTCCGCGGCCCTGATGCTGGGTCGCTGGAACCTGGAACGCGAGCCCGCGCCGATCGGCGGAAATTTCACGCTCGTGTTCATCCGCGTCGAAGGCCGCTGGGTCATTGCCCACGACCACACATCACAGGCACAGTAGGTCGCGGCTACAGACGAAGTTCCGTCGCAGTGCCGTTTACCACAATTCGCTCCGGCAGCGTGGCGTGAGACCGTGGAACCAGCCTTCCACGGGAGATTGCTGCCATGCTGAAGTGGCGAAAGAAGAAGCCCGCAGACCTTCTCCACATGCCGCTGGCCGCGCACGTGTGCGGATCGGCGGCGAGGACACCTTTCACCGCATCTTCTCGTCATCGTTCCTGATGGGCAGCCGCGTCATATCTTCGCGCTCTTGGGATCTGTCGCTTCGAGAATTCTTGCAGGGCGACGTGCGGGGAGCCTGAAGATTTCGCTGGACCCTGCCGGCGTCGAGGCGGTGAATCCATTTTGAGCTGTTTCCGTTCAACGCTTCGGTGAAATCGTCCGACCGGACTTCGCCAATCTGCGATTCTGCCTCGGCCGTGAACGCCGGCGCGTCCAGGGAGCGGGCCTCAGAATCGTTCGGTCGATATGACCGACGCGTGTTTGGGGCATCCAGACGATGCCAACAACGAATTCGATCCGCCGCTATGAGATACGTTGGTTTGGTCATTCCTTCGCCGACGCAGATCTTACCAACTCGCGGGCCTCGCGAAGGAGTAGGACGTCGAGGTCGCCCCGCAAGGGCCAAGTTTTCTCTGGCTCGTGCTGCTCGCGTTCGATCCACGCGCCCGCTCTTTCGAGCCACTGCCTGGCGGCTTCTGCGCGGCCCCGCTGCTGTTCGGTCATCGCCAGGAACAGCCACGCGGATGGATAATCCGGTCGCAATGCCAGCGCTTCCTCCAGGCGGGTCGCCGCTTCGTCGAATCTGCCGGCGCGAAACAAGGCCGCGCCGTGAGTTCGGAGCCGCTCGGCACTGCGACCCGGCCCATTCGCCGCCAGTTCGGCGATCTCCAGGATCCGCCTGGGTTCAGAGAACCCCTCAGGCGTCAGAACACAGAACAGGGCGATGGCGTCCAGGAAGGAACTGGTCTCGTCCTGGCGGGACAGTTCCAGCAGCCGTTCGCAGGTCTGCCGATAGCCTGGGAGGTCGTTTTGCAGGAGGCAGAGCCGCGGCAGATCGTCATGGAGTGTTGAGGAATCCAGCACATCATGTGCGAAATAGCGGAAGGCTTCCCCCTGCTGTGCCTTCGCTTCCTGATGCTCGTCAAACAGGATCGCCAGGGCGCGCTCGAGGTCCTCCCTGGCCTTGGCATATTCCCCTTTCTGAATCCAGATCGCGGCACGTTGCTCGAGCAGGCGGCTATCGCGCGGTGCGAGTTCCAATGCCGCGGCATAGTCGGCCAGAGCGGCATCGGCCTGGCCCAGCTTCTCTCTGATTCCCGCCCGAAAGATCAACCAGTTGCGCTGCGGCTGCGGCGAAAGCGCCAGGAGCCGATCCACGTGCCACGCCGCCGCATACCAGGAACTGGAATCGAGAGCCGGAGCGCCGGCTGGAAAAAGCGCATACGAATTCGTGTATTCCAGCGCTTCGCGTTGATGCCATCGGGCGACTGCGTCGGCGGAGGGGGTGAAGTCGGCGCGGTGGGAGCTATTCAATCGCTGCCAGGTTTGCTGGAACGAGTGAGTATTCCATCGATTCCGTCCACTGCCTGCCATGGTCTCTCCTGTATCCGTACCCCAAGTCAGGAGACTCGAAAGGTCGACCAGTTCATCCAGAGTGTGCCGGTCCGCAGTCGTATTCCACGGTCGATCACCGAGCTCGGTGAGTGCGGAGGGCAGTGTATGATCGCCGCCGATCCCGAAATGCGAGTACTCATACCAGGCCCTGGGCAACCATGGGGTGATGGGTTCGCCGGTCCCGGCATCCCACAGCCGTACATTTCCCTGATCCGTGGCCGAAACGATGAATTGGCCCTCCGCGATGAAGGCCACGTCCTGCACAGCGCGCGGATGCAGCAGCGGGTTGCCCAGCGGCTGGCCGGTCCGGTAGTTCCACAGTCGAACCGTGCGGTCGCTGCTGGCGGTCGCCAGGTGGGGGTCGGCGGGATGGAAGGCGATCGAGGCCACGCGGGCGTCGTGACGGAAGACCCATTTCTGCTGGCCAGTGGCAACGTCCCAGATCGCGGCTGCGTCTTCCTGGAACTCGATTTCCTCATCGTCATTCGCCGCCGTTGCCAGAAAACGGCCGTCGGGGCTGAATCCCACGTAGCGCGCCGGGCGAGGCAGTTTCTGACTCCAAACCAACCTGCCGGACGTGGCGTCCCAGACAGACACCGCCCCATGCTCGTACGCGGCGTCGCACCCCACGGCGGCGAGCAGGCTGCCATCGGGCGAGATATCCGTGTTGAAGACGTACTCGGGAGCCGCCATCACGGGCGATTTGGGTTGCCCGGTGCGCGCGTCCCAGATGCGGAGGTCCGCGCCTTGCTCTCTCCCATGGCTCCAGGACTGCGCCACGGTGAGGAGGCGCGAACCATCGCCGATGAATCGGGTTTGTTCCACTTCTTTGGCGTGCTGCAGCGGACCGACTAACGGGCGTAGCGTGTGTACGTCCCACACCGACGCCGTCTTGTTGTTTGTCCCGATCGCCAGTCGCGTGTCGTCATCGCTGAAATCAAACGCGAGACCACTTCCCCCGTCAATCGCGAAATAGGACGATCGGCGAAATCCTTCTTCCGGATCCCACAACGAGGCCATCCGGCCTTCGAAGACGCAGAGATGCTGAGCAGTTTTGCTCGGCCCCCACCAGTACGCAGAACTTGTCAGAAACAGGCGGTTGGCCTCGGGTTCTTCGCGGGCCAGGTCCCACAAACGAGCGGTGCGATCCGTACTGACAGTCAGCACCTGATGGCCGTCAGGGCTGAACCTGGCATGTGT
Organism: uncultured Planctomycetaceae bacterium; assembly: GCA_964633565.1. GTDB lineage: Bacteria > Planctomycetota > Planctomycetia > Planctomycetales > Planctomycetaceae > CAZWGW01. The sequence continues at coordinate 1,330 of CAZWGW010000003.1, read as the reverse complement.
CACGGAACCGCCGTGGAGCAACGGTGGCGAAGCGGGTTTGCCGGTCCGCGCCTCCCACACGCGCACCGTACCGTCAACGCTGGCCGAGAGCACCTTGCCTCCGTCCGGGCTGAAGCCAACGTCCGAAATGACCCCGCGGTGTTCCAGCGGGCGTCCGATCATTGTGCCTCGCGCCGCATCCCACACCTGGGCCTCTGCGCTCTCCCGATGGCCCGTGATCACCATCCCGCTGTCGGGGCTGAACGCCACGAAAGGGACCCCGCATCCCGTATCTCCCAGGGGAAGCTGCGGATAGAGTGGGGCGCCTGTAGCGGTGTCCCAGACACGGCGCTGGGCCCAGAAGTACCGGCCGTCCGGACTGATGGCCGATTGGGCGTTGGCATGGCCGGCATCGTCGTAGGCCACGGATGGCGCCAGCGCGTCCGTCGTGGGATTCCAGAACGTAGCGCCACCGTCGTTCCCCTCGTTGTGATGAAACGTGACCAGCACGCGGGTCCCGTCCGGCGTGAAGCGGCACTTGTAAACAACATCCACCTGCACGGCGAATTGACCGCCCGCACCGTCAGGAATCCACGCCTGACTCAGCTCGGTCCCACCGAATTCTCGAGCCTTGGCTTCATCAACGACGGTGTCCGTTCCTTTGCTCCACAGGCGGACTTTGTTGTCCTGACAGACTGTCGCGAGCGAACCGTTGTGCGGATGAAACGACACATCATAGACCGCTTTGGGATGCAGCAAGGGCTGACCCAGACGCGTGCCAACGAGTGCGTCCCACAGGTGCACCGCTCCCGATTTTTCATTCCAGAGTTCACCAGTGGCCGCGGCAATCCTTTGACCATCGGGACTGAAGCGAGCGACCGCGACCGGCTGATCGTGAACCAGAGGCGGGAAATCCGCGTTGCCGCGCTCGACGTTGCAGACAGTCACCATCTTGTCGCTGACGATCAGGACGTGCTGGCCGTCGGGGCTGAATTCGGCATGAGTCGCAGGCTGCCCGGTGGCCCACACCTGCACGAGTTTGGGACACTGCCGCAGCACGGCGGCGATCCGGATGCGGTGTACCTCTTCTCGCTCCAGATCACCCTGATCCAGGCGCAGCGCTTCAACCAGGGGAGGCAACGCGGAGAAGAAATCTCCGTCATCCATCAGGCGAACACCATTGGCCACATGGAGGCGCACGAGGCGCTCCCGGCTCTCGACGGCAGACTGCTCCGCAGCCTCACGTGATCGGTCGGCCACGGCGAACGCTGCGACGGCTGTTCGCTCGTTTGCCTGCGCCCGCGTTCGCTGCTCGACCTCGTTGGCCCGGGCACGTTCCGTATCCTTCAGT
>CAZWGW010000002.1:35041-36979 GCA_964633565.1 uncultured Planctomycetaceae bacterium | reverse complement strand
ACGGCGACCACGGCGGCGCCTCAGAATCCAATGACGCGACTCTGCGGCGTGGCCGACAGGAACAGGAACTTCGTGCCGATGGCGCCGATCCACCACGTCTTGAGACCGTGGATCATCAGCGCGGCATAGCCATGCGCCGCACCCAGCCCCAGCAGTCCCCCCAGGACGATCAGCACGGCGCCTTCGACGAGGAACAACCGTCGCACCTGCCCGGGGGACAACCCCACCGCGTTGAGCAGTCCGATCTGCGACATCCGCCGCTCGATGCCGAGCCGGAACAACAGCCCGATCAGGATGGCGGCCGCCAGGATCAGGAAGAAGCTGAACCCGACGAAGAGCCCCGCGAAGTCGGTCGTCCCCTGCGCGGCCGCGACCCCCTGGGCCTTGACCGGCTCGAACACCAGTCCCGTGCTTTTCGCGTCGAGCGCCGCGAGGAACTTCTGCTCGAACTCGTCAGCGACCCCGTTGAGCCGCGACGCGGAGGGGAGCGCTGCGCCTTGTGCGGGCGCAAACCGCAGCGACGTCAATTCCCCATACCGGCTGCGCCATAAGCCCTGCGCCGCAGCGAGCGACAGAAAGATCTTCGGCGTCGCCCGATAGGCCTTCTGGTCCGGATTGTCCGGGTCCCAGTACTGGTCGTCGCGCGGCGTGACCCGGTCGAGCTTGAGGGGGAATGGCTGCCGCCACTGATCGAAACTCTCGACGTCTGTAATCCCCGGCACCTCCGGCGTGTAGCCCCGGTCGTCGGCGGGCCCGGCGAGCTTCACAATTCCCGCCACGCGAAACGCCCGTTCTTCTTCCGGCAGGTCGCCGCGGTCCCCCACGACATGATACCTGACCCGCACGTCATCGCCGGCATGGACCTTAAGGTCCGTCGCCAGCCAGTCGTTGACGATGATGTCGTCCGGTCCGACCGTCCCCTGCAGCGGTTCCGAGTATTCGAACGGTCCGAACGGCGGCTGATCGGTGAACTCGATCCCGGCGGCGACGGCATACATGGAATAGGCCGTCGGATCGGCCACGTTCCAGATCTCGTTGACAAGGTAGACCAGCACGGGCGATGTCGGGAGGCCCATCTCCCGCGCCACGCGCTCTGCCGCGTCGGCGACCGTCTGGTCGAGGATCATCTGCCCGCTTTCGAGGGAGAAATAACCGTGCTCTTCGTTTGGTACAACCCGCAACGCCAGATCCGCGAGCGTTGTCGACGCGTCGATTCCCTGCGTGAGTGCATCTGCCGTTGCGCGCGCAGCACGGTCGGCCTGCGACTGCACCGCCTGCGGCTCCGAACCCGCAAACAGCGCGTTGACCCGCGCCGGTTTCTCAACCGGGCTCCTCTGCGAAGCCCGGACGCGCGCCAACCCGAGCCGGTCCTGCATCGTCGCCAACGAGACAAACGCATTCAGCGGCAACTGCTGGCTCGGATTGAGGCCGAACCGGCCCTGCGTGGTGTTCTCGTCGGCAATGCCCGACACGGTCAGCACCAGTTCGGTGACGGTTTCGTTGCGGTCGCCCAGCAGGGCGTCGCGCGGGATCGCTGCCGGCAGTTCCACAATCAGGGACACCTCGTCCCCCACGGACGCGCCGAGGGCCTCGGCGGAGCGCGTGTTGAGGACGATGGATGTCCCTTCCGGCGTCGTGAGCGGTCCCTTGGCGGTCAATCCCCAGAAGCGGTCGTCGACGGCATAAATGCTGACATGCCCCGCGCGCGTCACCGTCGCCGATGTCTCACCGGGCGACTCATGCCTGCGTGACAGACTTCCGGCGAGCACGATCGCCGGTGCGATGCGCTCCATGCCGACGTCTGCTTGGCCGAGATCCTGCGCCAGTTCCTCCCGGAAGAACCGCTGACCCGTCAGTGCGAAATCGACGCCGCCCAGCCGGTCGAGGCTCATCCGGGTCAGGCTCGCGCGGACGGAATCGCCGACAATCAGCGCTCCG
>CAZWGW010000002.1:11800-35031 GCA_964633565.1 uncultured Planctomycetaceae bacterium | reverse complement strand
TGGTGAGCGGGACGATGGTGTTCCTGGTCATGATGGCGCGGTCGTATTCGCAGACTCTGAGCGGGCCGGCGATCGCCTCCGTCGCCGCCGCCGCGCCGAGCACGACCGCCAGGTTCGTGCGCCAGTAAAACCGCAGGTCCGCAATTACGAGTTGGCGCGACGTCATTGAAACCCAGATCCAGAATCGAAAATCCGGAATCAACCACCTGCCGGCACCAGCCGCCCCTCCTGCAATTCGTACCGCCGCGCAAACCGCTGCGCCAGTTCCAGGCTGTGCGTCACGCAGATCAGCATCGTGTTCTGCTCCCTCGCGACTTCGAGCAGCAGCGATCCGACGGCCTCTGCCGTCTTGCGGTCGAGATTGCCTGTCGGTTCATCCGCCAGCAGCAGCAGCGGCCGGTTGATGAGCGCCCGGCAGACGGCCACGCGCTGCCGCTCGCCGCCGGACAGCTGCGCCGGCCGATGCGCGATCCGCTCCCGCAGGCCGACCCGCTCGATCAGTTGCCGCGCCCGCGGTTCCACGTCACTCTCCTCCGGAATTCCGGCCAGGGTGGGGATCAGCACATTCTCCAGCACCGTGCACTGCGGAAGCAGGTGGTGGTCCTGAAACACGAACCCGATGTGCCGGTTGCGGAACCGCGCCTGAGCCGATGTGTCGAGCTGCAGCGGCGACTCGCCGTTGATGCGGAGTTCTCCGGTCGTGGGGGCATCCAGCAGCCCGATGATATACAGCAACGTGCTCTTGCCGGACCCGGACGGGCCGGTCACGGCCGCCGCATCCCCGCGGCGCAGTTGCAGGTCGACGTCGGTCAGCACCGACAGCGTTCCGGCGGCGGAAGAAAACTTCTTCGACAGTCGTCGCACGTCAAGTTCGGGCGTTGTGCCGCCTTCGCGGGCAGACTGCGCTGTCATGAATCGAATCGCTCGTCCCATGCGGCCGGGAATCACTCGGACGTCTGCGGACAGTGTAGCGGAATCGATCCGGAGAGGTGTACGTGCATCGCCTGACCGGCCCGATCAGGGTCGCCGGAAGCAATAGCATCGAGCAGGAGCTGGTGATTCACCGCCAGGTGGGCGAAGTCGCGCGGCTCGTGCATCAGCAGCCGTCGCCGGACGATCTCCAGCAGGTGGCTCCGCTTCAGGGCCTCAATCAGCGCCGGGCAGCGGCTGAGTTGAGCCACGGCAATATGGAATTCGACGTCGACGGCGTCCGCCTCGGCGCGACTCCGCTCGCGGACCAGCTCCGCCATCCGCGCGACATGGGCGGCTAACTGCTGGAGGTCTTCCGGACCGGCGCGGCGCGTCGCGAGACGGGCGGCTTCAGTCTCGAGCGCACGGCGCACCGTAAGCAGCCCCTCCAGCATCTCCGGGGTCCACCGGGCGACGTGGTAGCCGGCCCCGCGCCGATGCTGCACCAGACCTTCGTGAGACAGGCGCGTCAGGGCGCTGATGACCGGGCCGTTGCTGGATTGCATTTCCGCCGCGATCGCCTGGATGGACACGGGCGAGCCCGGCGGCAGTGAGCCATCCAGGATCTGCTCGCGAAGCGCGTTGTAAACGCGCAACATGGTCTGTCCGCTGCGACGTGGCGCCGTACGCGGCCGAGCGGTACGTTCCCTATCGGGTGCCGTGGCGAAATTTCCCTGCGGCATGCGAGGTCCCCGGTGGGCGCATTGCTTGACAACACACAATCCGGCCCCATACTATCAACTTGCGTGGGTAATTGAAGCCAAGTAATTGTCGTCTCATTGGCCGGTTTTTCTGCCCCGCTCACAACCCGATGGAGTTTGCGCCATGTCCCGCTCTCGCCGTGGCTTCACACTGATCGAATTGCTCGTGGTCATTGCGATCATCGCGATCCTGATCGCGCTGTTGCTGCCGGCAGTGCAGCAGGCGCGCGAGGCGGCCCGCCGCACGGAGTGCAAGAACAACCTGCACAATATGGGGTTGGCGTTCCACAACTACCATGACACGTTCAATTCGTTTCCCAAACCGGCGATTGCGGGGCTGACGATTGGCTCGGGCATGAACCTCATCAGCGGCGCGAGTTGGGGCACGATGCTGCTCCCCTACCTCGACCAGGCCCCGGTGTACAACATTTACAACACGAGCCTGGGGCCGATCAGTCCTGCCAACGTTCCGGCGACCAAGAACATCCTGCAGGTCTTCCTGTGTCCGTCGGCAATCCGCAACAACCTGGTGCAGTACACGATTCCGGCCGGTGTCGACCTGGACGGGTCGGGGCCGCTCCCGCCAACCGGTTCTGCGTGGATGTTTCAGGGCGGTGCCTCGGACTACGCCCCACTCACGGGCGTCCGGGGTGATTTTGCCAATATCGCCTATGCCGGCTTTCCGGGTGGCGCGGGGGGCAACCGGCATGGGTGGGGGACGTGGGCGATTTGCGTACTGGACTTCCCGCAGTTCAGCGATGGCGGTCGGGGTGCCCGCATCCGCGATATTACCGACGGGACGTCCAGCACGATCCAGATCGCCGAAGTCGCATCGCGGAATGCACTGTACCGCCGTGCAACGCTGGTCGCACCCCCCGATCCCGAGGCGGTCGCGCAGCAACTGATCGGTGGCGGCGCCTGGGCGGACCTGTTCAGCGGTGAGCTGTGGGTCGAAGGTCGTCGCGACGACGGCACGAGCAGCGGCAATGGCGGACCGTGCGCCATCAATTGCTCGAACTACCGCGGCGCCGGTCTTTACTCCTGGCACGAAGGGGGAGCACAAATCCTCCTCTGTGATGGGTCGGCGCGGTTCATCAGCGAGAATATTGGCGCCCAGGTTCTGGCCGGTCTGATTACCTCCCAGAAGAACGAGATCGTCGGCGAATTCTGATCGCGTGCCGATTCTGGGGGCGGGACGACCTGCGGACGGGAATCTTCCGAGTGCCGCTGATGCGTCCGTTTTCAAAGAGGTTCTAGTGACACCGATCCACACGACGAGGCAGCTTCCGCAAATCATGCAACATCGACGGAACGGACGGATCTACGGAGTCTTGCTGGCATCGGTGCTCGGGCTCGTCGCGGGCTGCGGCAAAGATCGAGAACCCAGTACCCCGCGCGTCCCGACATTCCCGATCAGAGGCCAGGTGATGGTGGACGGCGCACCGGCCAACTATCTCCAGGTCACGCTCAATCCCGTTGGCGCGGCGGCGACGCCGCTCACAACTTCGGCGTTTACGGACGAAGAAGGGAAATTCTCGATCGGAACCTTCGAAGGGGGCGACGGCGCCCCCGTCGGTAAATACAACCTGACCTTCAAGTGGGGGGCGATCAACATGATGAACGGTCGCTACGAAGGCCCGGACAAGCTCAACGATCGCTATTCCGACGCCGCCAAATCCGAGATCTCGGTGGATGTGAAAGAGGGGAGTGATACCGACATGGGCGCGATCAATCTCACCACGAAATAGTCGTGATGGTCGTCCGCATCCCCTCCATGTCGCCGGGTCGGCTCCAATTGCGGCGACCCACGTCCGCGCGGGCCGCGCCCCAGTCTGATCGAATTGCGTTCCCGTCGTGAACGCCTCCCAAAGGTGCTGAACATGACACGTTTCTGCCGCCCGTCGATCGTTACCGCACTCAGCCTGCTGATCGTCCTCCCGGTACGCGGGGCCGACGACGCGTCCGGCGCCGCAGACGCCGTACCCGACGCCCTCCACCGCTACGTGGCGCGGCAGGAGCCGGCGTTCAACTGGCATCTGGCGCAGACTCACGAAACCAAAGCCGGCACCGTACACGAACTGCATCTGGTCTCGCAGACCTGGCACGACATCGTCTGGGAGCACGCCCTGCTCGTCTATGAACCCGAGCGGCTCGACCATCCCAACCACATCCTGCTGATGGTCACCGGCGGGCGCAACGGTGGACGCCCCCGCGAGCAGGACATGGAGACGGGCCTGGCGCTGGCGAAACTCTGCGGCGCGCGCGTCGCCACCCTGCACCAGGTCCCCAACCAGCCGCTGCTCGGGGACCACGTCGAAGACGACCTGATCACCGAGACCTGGCTCAAGTACCTGGAGACCGGCGACGACACGTGGCCGCTCCTGTTCCCGATGGTCAAGAGCGCCGTCAAGGCGATGGACGCCCTGCAGGCCTTCTCCCGGCAGCAGTTTGACCGGCAGATCGAGGGCTTCGTCATCACCGGCGGCTCCAAGCGCGGCTGGACGAGTTGGCTGACCCCTGTGGCTGATGAGCGGGTCATTGCCACCGCGCCGATCGTGATCGACACGCTGAATTTTCCAGTGCAGATGAAGTATCAACTCGACACGTGGGGGAAGTACAGCGAGCAGATCGACGACTACACGCGCAAGGGACTCGTCCGTGCGGAAGGCGAATCGCGGACTCCGCGCGAAGAGGCCCTCTGGAAAATGATGGACCCTTACACCTACCGCAAGCAGCTCACGCTCCCCAAGCTGATCATCAACGGCACGAACGATCGCTATTGGGTCGTGGATGCCACCAAAAACTATTGGCCGGACCTGGAAGGGGACAAGCATATCCTGCAGGTCCCGAACGCCGGGCACAGTCTTGAGGGGGGGCGTGAGCTGGCCTTCACGACGCTGGCGGCATTCTTTCGATCGGTCGCCAGCGGAACGACGTTGCCGGCCGTCCAGTGGGAGCATTCGAACAGCGGCGATGAGCTGAAACTGGTCATGACCAGTGACACTCCCGCGGTCCGCGCGCAGCTCTGGTCGGCGGAATCCCCCAGCCGCGATTTCCGCGAGGCCAAATGGGGCCCGCGGCCGCTCGAACAGCGCGAAGACCGGTATGCAGGCACCCTGGCTGTCCCTGCGGCCGGCCATGTCGCCTTCTATGGCGAATTGCAGTTCGAGCTCAAGGGCCTCGTGTACTCGCTGACGACGCACGTCTTCAGCCACTGACCCCGCCTCCCAATGCCCGGCAAATGACGCGTGTCTCTGGCGGAGAGGACGATGGCCCACCATTGCGCAGCGCGGCGACGACCGGCGGGTTGGTCCGCGGGATATCTCGCACTTCTCCTGCTGGCGACACGAGGTGCTGTGGCGGCGGACCCGGATTCGGCCTGGCGTGGCTTCACGCCGGGAATGGCGACGAGCGACGACATCGTCGCGCAGCTTGGACCCGCGCCGATCGCGACGGCGCGCGCCAACGACCTCCGCTATCCCTCGCTGGGGCGCCCGGACTTGTCTGACCGGCTCTTTTTCCGCGACGACAAGCTGGCGCTCGTCACTTCCGCCAGCCGCGACGACCGCTACCCGACGCGCGCCGCCATCGAGACCCGCTTCGGGACCGCCGAAGCCGAAATCCGGTTCCAGACCCAGACGTACCTCGATTACTCCGAGCACGGCCTGCGTTTCATCTGCGGCGCCGATGACGAAACGACCGGCGTGATCTACTTCGCGCCGCGCCGCCGCCGCGTCCCCGCCGGGTATCCCAACGTGGGGCTTGACCTGCGCCGCGAACTCCCCGCGCCTGCCGCCGCGGTCGCGCCCGACGATTTCCGCGTCGGCGCCGCGCAGCTCAGCATCTCCCCGCTGGTTCTGGAGAAGCTCACGGCCAAGGCCGTCCCGGACCTGCACGTGGCAGACGATCTCTTCGTACGCGTCGCCGTCTTTGTGCGGGGTGAAACGCAAATCGTGCTCGCCGGCCTCGACGTGTTCGGGATGGGGCAATGGGACCTCGACCGGCTGCGCGAATCGCTCGCAAAGCGGGGATTTCCCCACGTCGTGCTGGCCCTCTCGCATACCCACGCCAATGTCGACACGATCGGCTTCTACGGCTATTACCCGCGCGAGTACGCCGATTTCGTCGTCCGCCAGACGGAGACCGCGGTGCGTGCCGCCGCACAGAACCTGCAGCCCATCCGCGAACTGCGAGTGGGGAGCGTGGAAATGCCGCTCGCCGGCGGACGCGTCGTGGACCTCGTCCGCAACGGCCGCGATCCGGGCGTCGTCGATCCCACAGTTTCGATCCTGCAGGCGATCGGCCGGGATGGAAAACCGATTGCCAACGTCATCAACCTCGCCTGCCACCCCGAGGTCATCGACCTCGATGAGACCCACGGCCTCTCGCCCGATTTCGTCGGTGCGCTCTGCCGCGAAGTACACATCCGCCTCGGCGGCCAGTCGGTGTTCCTGAATGGCTCGCTGGGGGGCATGCTCACGCCGGATGTCCGCGCCCGCACGCAAGTGGCCGCGGAGGAAATGGGGACGCGGCTGGCGGAATTCGTCGTCCAGGCGGCTGAGCGCTCAGTCCCGTCGAGCCGCTACGAACTGTGGCTGCACCGACGCCCCGTGCAGTACCCGATCACCGGCGAGTCGGTGAAGGCGTTCCTCGACAAGGCCCCCTGGCCGCTCGAACTGATCGAAGGCCGTATTGCGACCGAGATGAACGCGGTGTGGGTCGGCGATGCGCAGTTCATTACGGTCCCGGGCGAACTGCTCCCGGATATCGGTCTGGAGATCATGTCGCACATGCCGGGCCGGCTGCGGATGATTGTGGGGCTGGCCAACGGCGAACTGGGATACCTGATCCCGAGCTTTGACTTCCGTGCGGGGGGCTACGAGGAGCGCACCGGCCCCGGTCCTTCCGGAGGCGAAATCACGCGCTCCGTCGGACTCGAACTCGCTCCCCTGACGCCTCCGCGGCACGACTGACGAATTCGTCTCGACGGGATCCCGCACGGGGCTACAATCCGCCGCGCGCATTAGCCCGAATCGCAATGTTGCGCTTCGAGCGTGAGGCGATTGACATCGCAACCTTAAGCGTAAGCGAGGAGATTGGACGTCGACGCAACTCAGCCCCTCGCTTACGCTCTTTGATGTTGCGCTGTGTGCGATTTGCCGGGAGAATGTAAATACTTGGGGCGTAAGTCGGGACATTGGACGTCGACGCAACTCAGCCCCTCGCTTACGCTTCGGGTTACGATATCAATCGCCTGACGGCAAAGCGCAACATCAAAACTTGCGCTTCGGGCTGATGTTGCTGGTGAGAAACCCGGACTGAATCCTGGCTCCCGTCCCGATGACCGCGTATCGCGTCGAACTCGACCTCTTCTCCGGTCCGCTCGACCTGCTCCTGTACCTGGTGCGCCGCAACGAAGTGGACATCCTCGATTTGCCGGTCGCCCGGATCACGGCGCAGTTTCAGGAGTTTCTGGAGGTCCTGCAGGTCATTGACCTGGACGTCGCGGGCGACTTTGTCGTGATGGCCAGCACGCTGGCCGAAATCAAGAGCCGCCTGGTCCTCCCGCAGCCAGAGGAATTGGCGGAGGAGCCGATCGAGCGGCCCGTCGATGGAGACGACCCCCGGAGCGAACTGATCCATCGGCTGCTCGAGTACAAGCAGTTCAAGGACGCGGCAATCCGCCTGGAAGAGCGCGCCGCCGAGTGGCAGGAGCGTTATCCCCGGCTGTCGGACGAGCGTCCCGCGACGGGCAAGGACCACGCGGCCGACCGGATCAAAGAGGTCGTATTGTGGGACCTGGTCAGCGCGCTGGGCCGCGTACTGCGGCGGAAAGAGGTCGAGGAGGAGGCGCGCATCCGCTACGACGAAACGCCGATCCACGTCTACGTCGAACAGATCGGCGCGCGGGTCCGGGCAGAACGCGAAGTCCGATTTACGTCGCTGTTCGACCGGGAGTCGATCCGCAGCAAGATCGTCGGCATGTTTCTGGCGGTGCTGGAACTGCTGCGGCACCACGGCTTCCGCGCAGTGCAGGAGGCGGACTACGGGGAGATCCTGATTTATCCACCTGCGGGGGAGGCGGAGGGATCGGCTGGGTGAGCCGGTAGCCGTGGTGGTTTGGTCGCCTGGTGGTTTGGTGGCGACCCACGACGCGTCGCTTTCCATTGCCGCGTATTGACTTGTGGCTCACCGCACACGAGGGCCTTTGGAGGAAGTGGCACGGGCCAGCTCGCTGTCACCAAACCACCAGGCGACCAAACCACCAAGCGACCGCCCCCGCGACGATCCGTTGCAATTCTTGCAATTCTGCCCCAAGACTCCTGCCTCGGCCGCGAATGACCCCCAGTACGTGACCGCTCTGCGTTGGTCGCAGGCCCCACGGTCACTGGTCAGCGACATTCGCATATAGGGAGCAAAGCCATGTTGAAGAAGGTCGCCATCGGATCGTTGGCCGCCGCGGCAGTGGGCACGTTTGTGTTCGGTCGCGACGCCTGGAGTTACCTCACCACCAGCGCCAGCTCGGTCCGCGAGGCGGTCCGGAGCGAGGTGCCGGTCGAATTCGAGATCGAGCGGGCGAAGAAGCAGGTCGAGCAGCTCGTCCCCGAGATCCGCAAGTCGATGCACGTCATCGCCACGGAGCAGGTCCAGGTCGAGCACCTGCAGGAGTCGATCGTACAGCGCGAGAAGGCGCTCGCCGATCAGGAAGAAGCCATCATGGCGCTGAGCGCCCACCTGAAGAGCGGCGAGACGCGGTTTGTCGTTCTGGGCAAGTCATACCGGGCATCGGAAGTGCAGCGGGACCTCGCCGACCGGTTCAACCGGTTCAAGGTCGCAGAAGAGGCCCTGAAGGCCGATCAGGAAACTCTGAACGCACGGAACCAGGCGCTCTCCGCCCACCGCGAGACGCTGGAGAGCATGCTCTCGCAGCGAAAGAGCCTGGAAGTCGAACTGGAGCGGCTGGAGGCTCGCGTGCGGACGATTGAAGCCCGCAAAACGATCAGCGAGCTGAACATCGACGATTCGCACCTGGCCCGGTGCAAGGCGCTGATCCGCGAGATCGACGGCAAGCTCGACGTCGAAGAGAAGCTGCTCGACGCCGACGCCAACTTTGCCGGGCTGATCCCGATTGAGAAGGAGACCGGCGTTCCGGAAGACATCCTCGACCAGGTCGACTCGTATTTCGGTGAGCAGAACGAGACGAACGTCGAGGAGCCGCTGGCTGCCAGTGCGTTGTGAGTGAGTCGTCCACTCCGGCAGCCCGGCTGAGGCGGCTCAGCCGGGCGGCAACGGGTGAATGTCGCAACTGAGCGTCCCGGACGCTTCAAGCGTCCGGGACGCTGCGGCGCGTCGCCCCGATTTGACCTGATCCACTTCGGCCAAATGTGCGTTGTCCCGGGTGTTGCGTTATGCTCGATGGAAACGGAATGGCGACAATGAGCAAGATGCAGGACATCCTGGCGTCGGTCCTCCCGGAGCGCTGGGCTGCTTCGATGGAAGCCGAATCCCGCGAATGGGTCATGCGCTGTCCGTGCGGACAGGAAACCTCCATCTGGGACATGGGGGGGATCCGGTTCAAGGCGGCGGGCAACCCGCACCGCATGGGAAAGTGCGGCGTGTGCGGCGGACGGTTCTGGGGAAAAGTCTACAAACGGACGGACGACCTCGGAGCGCCTGTCCAGGTCGCCCGGACGAGGCCCGGCAACGGTGAGACGGTGAATGCAGCCTCTGCCCAATCGACCGATCGCGCCCCCTGTCTGTTGTGGATCGACGGCGTCGGCTGCTGGATGTTGTGCCTCGAGCCGGCGGTGAGCATTGGCGGTCCCGGTGGACCGCGCGATCGGCAGGAACCGGGGGAAATCCGCCTGCTGGCCGACCTGTCACGCCGGCATGCCACGATTCGCAGAACGGGCGAAGCCTGTCTGCTGGAGGCGCATGGACCAGCCGCCGTCAACGGGCAGCCGGTCGACGGGCCGGTCGCACTCAGGGACAATGACCAGATTGAGCTCGGACGGGGGGTCCTGCTGCGGTTCCGCACGCCCAACGCGCTGAGTGCCACGGCACGCATTGAGTTCGAGAGCGGCCACCGCCCGCCCCGGCGGATTGACGGCATCGTCCTGCTGGATCAGGTCTGCCTGCTGGGGCCGACGTCGGATTGCCACGTCGTCTGCCCCGAATGGGAACCGCAGGTGGTGGTGTTTCGACGGGACCGTAAGCTATGGTGTAAGTCGGCGGCCGAAGTGCACGTCAACGGCTGCCGCGTGGAGAGGGAGGCGCCGGTGCGGGATGGCACGGTCGTGACCGGTCCCGAACTGCGGTTCCGCGTCGAGTTCGCCGGCATCAACCTGGGATGATGGGACGCCGCCATGAAATTCACCTTCGCGCCCGAATCGAGACCACTCGAGGGATACACGATCAAGCGCGCCATCTATCGTGGCGGCTTTGGAGAAGTGTATTACGCGCTGACCGACGCAGGCCGCGAAGTGGCGCTCAAGCTCCTGCAGAACAACACCGAGGTCGAACTCCGCGGCGTCCACCAGTGCCTGAACCTGAGCCATCCCAACCTCGTCACGATCTTTGACGTGCGGCAGGACGGCGACGGCGACCACTGGATCATCATGGAGTACATCGCCGGCGACACGCTCGACGTCGCGATCCGCAAATATCCGGACGGCATGCCGATGCAGGTCGTGCGCCACTGGCTCCCGGGCCTGGCGGCCGGCGTCGGCTTTCTGCATGACCGTGGCATCGTCCACCGCGACCTCAAGCCGGGCAACATCTTCAGCGAGAACGGCGTCGTCAAGATCGGCGACGTGGGGCTGTCGAAGTTTATCACCCCCAGCCGCCGCAGCGCCCAGACGCAGAGTGTCGGGACCGTGTACTACATGGCCCCGGAGGTCGCGAAGGGGAAGTACGGCAAGGAGGTCGATATCTATGCGCTGGGCATCATCCTCTACGAGATGCTCACCGGCCGCGTGCCGTTCGAGGGGGAGTCGACCGGCGAGATCCTGATGAAACATCTGTCGGAGCCGCCTGAGCTGTCGGTGCTGCCGCCGCGCGTCCGGCCGGTCATCGGCAAGGCACTGGAAAAGGACCCGGCCCGCCGGCACCGTTCCGTGGCGGAATTTGCCGAGGCGTTCGAACACGCCGTGCTCGGGCGCACGCCCGTCCTGGAAATTCCGGCGGAATCATTTGCCGCCACGCCGGTCCCCGCCGGCAGGCAACCGGCGCTGCTCAATGCCGATGACGTCATGGTTCCAGGCACGCCGGTGGCGCTGCAGACCGCGACTCGCAAGTCGACGACTCCTCCCCACGGCAACTGGTGGTGGTATGTGGCTGCCGGCGCGGTCCTGCTGTTCATGACGGGAGGCGCCGTTCCGCTGGTGCAGGTGGCAGCCGTCGGCGCGCTGGTGTACGGGGGTTATGCTTGCGTGCGGCACCTCACGAATCCCGGTTCATCGACGCGTCGGACCGGTGCGGGGAGTTCCGCACCGGCGCACGCTCGGGCTGCGGTGAGCGCCCCGCCGGCGCCCGTTCCGGTTGCAATTCACACGGCGCCGCCCCCCCCGCGACGCGGCGTTGCTCCGGCGGCAGCACGCCGCAAACCGCAATTGACGCCCAACACGCCGCGGACGCTCGCGTTCGCCGACCGGGCCGCGCACTTCACGGGATCGGCCGCGATCGCGGTGCTCCTGACAGGACTCCTCACCGCAGGGATCGCCTTCGTCGCCCCCGATTTCTTCGCCAACCAGAACGGCTTGTCGCAGCTTGACGAAGCGGCGATCGGCCTGTTCGCCATCACGGCCGTTCTCGCGGCGTGGAGCATTTCGGGCACGACGAAGCTCTTCGAAGGCCGAAAACTGGAAACCAGCACGCGGCGGCTGGTGCTGCTGGGAGTCGGCTCGCTCGTGGGGCTCGCCGCGTGGGGTCTCGATGAAGCCCTCATGGTGCGGACGGGCGCTCCGGCCGATGCCGCCTTCGCCTCCATCGGCTCGCGCCCGCTGATTGACGCGACGCACGAGCCGACGTGGCTGGCGTACGTGGTGTTCTTCGGACTGCTCTTCGCGCTGCGGCGCTGGTGGTGGCATGCCGATACGTTTCGGCCGTCGCGGTTGCGGGTCAGTTCGGTGCTGCTGACGGCCATGCTGGCGTGGCTGTTGTCGGCGTTGTGGTCGTTTCCGCATTCGTGGGCCGTGGTGTGGGCCGCCGTGGTGTCGAGCGTGGTGCAATTGTCGTCGGTCTGGACGCCCCCCGAGTCGCGACGCGTCTGACCCGGCGCAGAGGAGAGTCGGATCATGCAGCAGGACCTGTTTCTCCAGAATCCGCCGATCGCCATCAGACTGGCGTTGCTGGCCGCAATCGCCCTGTGCAGCGGCCTGTGCCTCACAGCCGGAGTGCTGGCGCTCGTATCGGCCACGTGGCGGTCGCGCCTGGCGCGCATCGCGCTGCATGCCCTGTGGATCATTCCCGTTGTCGGACTGTTTGTCGCCGCCATTTCCTGGCGTATGCACCATGTCCGGACGCAGGTGGGGCCGTCGGCAGCGTGGGTGCCGCCAGCGCCCCTCGTGGCCCCCTCAGCCCCGTTGCCGGTGAAGGAGGAATTATTCCAATTGCCCCGGACGGAGACATTTCAGGTCCCTGCGACCACGATTCGCTATTCGTTCGCCCCCACCTGGGGGCTGATCGCCCTGGCGGGAGTCCTTGTGCTGCTGGCGGGCGGGTTCGCCATGCGGTTCCTGCGTCGTCACGCCGCGACGATGATCCCCGTCGCCGGTGTGGTCGCCGCGCTGGTGATCGTGGGAGCCGGGCTACTTGCGTCATTTGCCGCGTTGGGGCATCGCGAATCCCAGGTGCGCCTCACCGCACAACAGGAAATGCGCGCCATCCGGGAAGACCTGCGCCAGCAGCAGTATGCCAGGATGCAGTTGCATCAGGCGACTGTGACCGGTGAACCGCGCCCTTCGCAGGTGCTGGACTATCGCGGCAAACCCGTGGTTGAACAACCCGTGGAAACGTCATCCCCCGAACCGCAGGTCGACAATCCGCCGGCAGCGGAAATCGTCGCGTATATCGGCTCGATCCCCATGGGTCAGCGGCTGACGGAACTTCCGGCCTGGGTCACGGAGAATTCGAACGGCATCGACTCCCTGCCCCGCACGTATTCCAGCGGGCTATGGGTCACCGCCGAAGAGGCCGATCAGGAATTGCTGCGTACCGTCGCGCCGGAACTGCAGCAATACTTCTGGTCCGAATATCCCGCGGCCGCCGGCTGGTCGCCAGCGCCGGAGTTGATCATCCCCTCGGGCGCGGTGGGGCGGCGCTGCTACGAGACCGTTCCGGTACAGTTCGGTGAGCACACGGAGACGATGCACAGGGCGCACTGGCAGGTCGCCCGCACGCCCGAAGTCGCCCGCTACTTCTTCGACAACTGGCGGCCCCTCGCCGTGCAGCAGCGACTTGTCTGGGCGGGCGCGGCCGTCGGCCTGCTCACGCTGATCTTCGGCACGCTCGGCGCCTACTACCGTCTCAACGCCGCCACGGGGGGCCGGTATCGCGGCCGGCTGCGGTTCGCGACGGGGGCCGTGTGCATCGCGGGTGGTCTGGCGGCGATCCTGCTGGCATAATTGGGGGTCAGCGCCGCTCCGCGCGTCGATCAACACCGTAAGGTCGTATCATGCCGTCCCCCTTTCCGGGTATGGATCCGTTCATCGAAGGTCAACTCTGGGGTGATTTCCACACGACCTTTCTGACCGTGGTGCGCGAGCTGCTGGCGCCGCGATTATTGCCGCATTACGTCGTGCATGTGGAGCAGTACGTGTGGCTGGTTGCCGACGAAGATGAGGTGCGTCGCATCGTCGGACCGGACGTCTATGTCTCGGAAAGGGAGGTACCTCCCGCAGGGCGGGAGCCGGATCGTGGCACGACCGCCACGGCAGTCGCCCTGCAGCCGGTGCTCAATCGCATTCCGATGCCCGATCGCCTGGAGCAGCATTATCTCACCGTCCGCGACAAGCGTTGGCAGCGCGTGGTTTCGGTGATCGAACTGCTGTCCCCGTGGAACAAAAGCCGCGGCGACGGACAGCGGCAGTACCTGCACAAGCGACTCAACCTTCTCGATTCGCTCGTTAATCTTGTGGAATTGGACCTGTTGCGCGGAGGGGCGCGTCTGCCGACGGAAGAATCGCTGCAAACGGGTGATTACTTTGCCTTCGTGACGCGGCCAATGGATCGGCCGGGAGTTGAAGTCTACGGCTGGTCACTCCGGGACGTGTTGCCCGAGGTCCCGGTCCCCCTGGTGAGCGACGTGCCGGACGTGCCCCTGGACCTGGAAGCGGCGCTGTCGATGACCTACGACCGGGCTGCTTATGCCGGATCGCTGGACTACACAGCAGATGTTGAACCGCCCCTGACCGTCCCGGAACTGCAGTGGGTACGATCGATCCTGACGACAACGGCGGACACTCGCAGGTGACGCACGTTGACCTCGCAGTTTCGGGGAATGGATGATGCCTGCCGACGCCGCTGACCGACTGCTCGTGGCCCGCATTCGCGGCGGTGAACAGGCCGCGTGGCAGGATTGCATCGAGCGCTTCGAAGGGCGGCTGCTGGCGTTCGCCGAGAGCCGCATCCGCAATCGCGCCACGTCCGAGGACATCGTGCAGGATACGTTTCTGGGGTTCCTCACCGCGCTCCCCAACTACGACGACAATACGCCGCTGGAGAGTTTCCTGTTCGCCATCGCCGCGCACAAGCTGACGGACGTCCTCCGCCGGCAGGGACGTCGGCCGGCACTGTCCGGGATGTCCTCCGGCAGCGACAGTCCGGGACCGGAGCCGGTGGCGCGCGGCCGCGTCGCGTCGAGCCTGGCCCGCAGCCGTGAACTCCGCTCGCGGGAGGAGCAGGTCATTGCCGATTGCCTGCGCGAGTTGATTCGCGGCTGGCTGGAGCACGGAGAACTCGAGCGGCTGTGCTGCATCGAACTGCTGTTCGTGCAGGGCTATGCGAACAAGGATGCCGCCGGGCGGCTCGGGATCAGCGAACAGGCCGTGGCCAACCACAAGTACTTCGTCGTCGCCAAGCTGAAGGAGGCGGCGACGCGGGCCCGGTTGCAGGAATTTAGTCCGGCCGACTTGGGTCTGGATTGATGGTGGCGCCGAGACGATCAGTCGACCTTTGCCTCCACTTCGGGCACATACATGAGTTCCTGATACCGACATTCCAGGAGCTGTGCCGGACCGTCGACAACAACCAGGCGAAACTGGGGCAATTCGACGGTTTCATGGCACGGCAATGAACCGATCAGAGTTCGATCACCATCCATCGTGAGCATCAGCTGCCAACGAGCGTGAAGCCGTTCCAGATGTACAACACAGACACCCGATTCCGCAATCGCCGTTTTGGCAAGTGGTGTGATGGGGTCAAATTGGCCGGCGTCTTCGGACCGCCGCCCCCCAATAACGCCGTCCCTGGTTATTCGCAGCACGAAGCGTGAACCAGAGTCGTGCAACCCGAATTCGATTTCCACGGCGGACGCCGACTGCAGGGCGACGGCGAACGTCAATCGAAAATGGAGCGGGTCTTGCAGTTCCTCCCTCCGCGGAAGTGGCCGCTGGATAATTCCATTGGTCCCCTGCAATACCCCATGCTGCTCGTTCTCCTGCTTAAGAATCCGCCAGGCTCCCGACCTCGATTGCCAATCCTTCAAACTGCGGGACAACAATGACTCAACTGGTCCGGATTCCACATAATTTGCGGCATCCGTGAATCGATCGCCATCCCGCGTTCCGGGGCGCCACGTCCACCAGCACGCCACCAGGATGATTCCAGGGACGGCGCCGATCATCCAGCGCATCCGGCGTCGGGAATCCGCGGCGGCCTGGCGCGACAGCCATGCAGGCTTGCGCGCGGGCGCAGTCTCAAGTCCTGCCAGCACCTCAACGACGTGCTGCGCCGACTCCGGACGTTCGCTCGGTGATTTCGACAGCAGCTTCATCACGAGATCGGAAAGTTGACGTGGGACCTCGGGTGCAGCGCTGTGTGGTGGTCGAGGTTGCTGTGTGGTCACAGCCAGCATTGTGCTCAACGCGTCATTGCCCTCAAACGGCATTTCACCCGTACACAGGCGATAGAGCAGGACTCCCAGACTGAACAGGTCTGTGCGTCGATCGACTTTCAGCGCCCGCGCCTGTTCCGGAGACATGTAGGCCGGTGTGCCAACGATCACACCGCTATGCGTCAGTTGTGCATCGTCACCCGATTCGATGCACCGCGCCAGACCGAAGTCGAGGATCTTCACTCGACCACCAGCGCCGGCGTCCAGCCAGATGTTCGCTGGCTTGATGTCGCGGTGAACGACGCCTTGCGAGTGCGCCGCCGCCAGCGCATCCGCAATCTCCCGACCGATCCGCACTGACTCGGCCAAAGGAAGCGGATCTGATCGCTGAAGCCTGGACTCCAGCGTCTCACCGGGGAGCAATTCCATCGCCAGAAACGGGAGGCCGCCATCCTCCCCCACCTGGTGAATTGTGACGATCCCGTCGTGTCGCAATGCCGCAGCGGCCCGCGCCTCCTGCAGGAATCGCTGGCGCGCGACCGGGTCCGCAGCCAGGCGCGGCTGCATCACCTTGAGTGCGACCATGCGCCGCAATTGTGTGTCTTCCGCCTGGAAGACCAGACCCATGCCCCCCGCCCCCAGCCGCTTCAGTACGCGATATCCCCCCACTCGTCCCAACTCATCTGCCGCGAGCGGCGCGCCGAGGAAGCTGTAGTCCGCGCACGCCGACTGCGAACCGGCGTCGCCCGCCGGAACGAGGTGTGCTCCCGTTTCACTCCCCGTCGGCATGAACGGCTGCGTATCCAACTCGGCGGGCTTCCCCGCCGCTGTCCGCACTTCGCCATGTTGGCCGCTCAATTTTCCGCCGATCATACAGGGTCGAATGTGGACGATCTGACAACGACGTACAAAGGGAATACGGCAAACCCGCGGGGGGCTGGGTCCCGGAAGCGGCCACTGATTTTGTCAGGAACAGCCGTCTGATTCTCGACCGCAGTTCACGGCTTCGCCTCGGCCTCATTCAGTGCTTTCCGGTACGCGCCGCTGAACTTGCTGAAGTAGGCCTTGATCCCGCCTTCCAGCGTGCGCGAAATCCGTCCTTCCGCCAGCGACTTCAGAGACGCGGTGCCGACCTCCTGCTTGTCGTCGTAGACGATCGCCACGGTTTCCACACCCTCCTTGCTCACGTCGTGAGCGACCACCTGGATGCGGATGACCAGTTCCGTTACCAGGTTGTCGTCGGTCGTGTCGTCCCCCACCTGGAAGTAGGTCACCACAAACACGACGGCAGTGCTGCCCGTCACCTCCGACTGACGGCGCACTGATTCCCAGCCGACGCGCTTGATGATTGTGTTCTCGGCCGTGGTCTGCAGGTAGTCCGAGATCCGGCCCGTGGGGTCCTGCGTAATCTGCGCCACGACGACGACTGCCTTGCGGATCTGACCCAGCAGCAGTCGCCCGCGTTCCGTTCCCACCAGGTTCTCCGCGCCGCGAAAACTCCCGACGTCGTGGATCTTGACGGGGATCGTCTCGGGCGAAATCTGGGTCACGGACGTCCCCTTCTGCTTCAGCACGTCCTGCACATCCAGCGAACAGATCGCGAAGTTGAGGTTTTCGCCGTCCGCCCGCTTGAACGAGTTGACGCCGATCACCTCCCCCCGCATGTTGACCAGCGGTCCACCGCTGTTGCCCGGCGAAATCGGCGCGGTGGTCTGCACAAATGTCCCCGCCTTCTGCTCCAGCTCTTTGGCCGAACGCAGCGCGCTGACAATTCCATCTGACGCCGTGAATGCGAGATTCAGCGGCGCGCCGAACGCCGCGACCTTGTCCCCCTTTTCCGGGAGAATGGCGGCGAGCGCGATCGGATACAGCTTTTCAGCCGGGAAATCGATTTTCACGACGGCAATGTCCCGTGTGTCGTCCAGTTTCCAGAAGCCGACCACCTTGGTGCGCTCGCCTGTGTTGAACTCGGCTTCGGCCGAGGTCGCCCCCTCGACCACGTGGTAGTTCGTGATGATCGTCCCGTCGGTGTCGACCACGAACCCGCTCCCGGCGCTCATTCCGTGCGGGCTTTTCACCAGGATGCGCACCACGGACTGTTCGACTTTCTTGATCAGTTCCTTCAGCGGCAGTTCCTGCGGCTGCGACGGCGGCGGCGTGGAACTTCCGGAGGATTCGGCGCCGCCAGCCGAACTCCCTGCGTCCGGCATCGGGACCGGCTCGATGGTCGCGGGCGTGGTGTTTCCCGCCACGCTCACCGGCACGGTGGAAGCCGGGGGCGGAACGGGCGTCTGGATTGCCGGCGCCGCCGCTGGCATTGTCGCGGCGGGAGTGACGGCGGCGACTGTGTTCGTATCGGCTGGCGCCGGTGTGCCCGAGCGCCCCGCGAGAAATGCAATCACCCCCACGGCAACCACCGCCAACACGCCGCCACCAACGGCGAGGCCGATCACCAGACCCTTCGATCCGCCGGACGACTTCTTCTTTTTCTTATTGGCCGAGCTGCGGCTGCCTGAGGCGACCGGGGCTGCCTGCCGCGACCCGGCGGCCGGGACCTGCACGGCGCTTCCGCACGTCGGACACTTGACCCGCTTGCCCCCATGCTGGCTGTTGACGGAAACCGTGGAAAAGCACTCCGGACACGAAAACTGCAGTGCCATGATCAAGCCCCCAGGTTGGCCGGAATTGTCAGCTTCAGATCATTCGCATGACGGGCGCGGAAGACACAGAGAATTGTCCGGGAAGAACTGCACAGCGAAGCGACGTAACCAGACTAACTCCCCAACTGACGTAGTTCAATGCAGTCGAGGGTTGCCGGACTCCGTACGATCGGCTGGACGAATCGCTGGACAAAAAGACAATGTGTCTTTATTCTGTCGTAATGAACACCTTCGGAGGAGTGCAACGGATGCGCACGGCAATCGCGACGGTCCTGCTGAAGCTCGACGACTCTCAGGTCTGGAGCGCCGATCCCCCCGTGTTCAAGACCGACAGCCCGCATTGGAAGGGCTTCATCCGCGAAGCGCGGATTCCTCTGACGACCGGTGCTCCCGAAACAGCGACGCCCCGGCCGTGACGCCTGTCCCACGCTGCCGTCGCGTGGCGTCCGCGAACCCCTCTTGCCCCGCTCGCCGGAATTCCCGTATCGTTTGGCATGATGCGCCGACTGCCTCGTCCGGCACGGACCTCGCGGCGCCGTCTTGTCGCGGCGCGCCTGGCGCTTTGCTTCGCAAGCCTGACGGCTCTGCACGCTCTCGCCGACGACTCGACACCGCGTTACTTCCGCGGTCTGCGCGAACGCGGCCTGTTCTCGGTGGCGGAGGCCTGGTGCCTCCGCAGGCTCGGTGAACCGGACCTGCTCCCCGCGGAAAAGGCCGTGCTGACAGTCGAGCTGTCCCGCACGTTTGCCGACCATGCCGCGTATCGCACCGGCGCGGAACAGGCCGAACTGTGGCAGCGGGCGCAGTCCGTCGTCGACGACCTCCTGCAGCAGGACCCGCAGAACCCGCGCCGTGAGGCGATCGAACTGCAGGCGGCGCTCGTCCCCGCCGCGCACGGCACACTGCTCGCCTGGCAGGCCGAGCTGATGCCGTACGACGACACCCTGCGGCGGCAGGCACGCTCGCGGCTGCAATCGTCGATCACCGGCCTGCGGGCTGTGGAAGCGCGACTGGCCGCGCAAACGCGGACCGCGCGCGATCCCACTCCCGCGGAGCTGGCGGACGGTGCGCTCCCGCCGGCGGAGCGTCAGGAACTTGCCGACGAGACGGCGTTCCGCATCGCCGCAGCGTGTGTCTCCCTGGCGCGGCTCCAGGCCCCCGGCGGAGAGCGCGACGCCAGCCTGCGCGATGCCGAATCCCGGCTCACGGACCTTGCGAAGAATCGGAATGCCGACGACCGGACCTGGAATGTGCGCATCCTGCGGATCGAAGCGGCCCGCCTCCGGGAGAACCTCGACCAGGCCGCGGCGCAAGCCGAGTCGTTGCGTCGCGGTCCGCTGCCCCTCCCTGTCGGCGACCGGGTCCTCGCCGAGCTGGTGCGGGTCGACCTGGCCCGCCAGCGCCCCGATGAAGCGCTGCAGCGGCTGCTGGACCGGCAGCCGCGCACCGTCCCGCTGAGCGAAGAACTCCGCTGCCTCAATGTGGAAGCGCTGCTGCAGGCCTGGCAGACCGCGCGGGAAAAAGGGGACCAGAAACTCGCGGACGACCTCTGGGCGGAGGCGGAGCGCATCGACGCCGAGCTCCGCAGCGCGTGGCGGGCCCGCAGCCGGGCGCTGCTGGGCACCGCCCGTGATGCGGCCGACTACGGCCCGGAACTGGCCGGCGCGATGCACGCGGCGCGGGCCGCGTTCCAGAACGGCGACGTGCCGGGATCACTCGCGAAGTTCGGCCGGGCGATCGACATGGCCCGCGACTCCGGACGGACCGGGCTGGCGGCCGAGCTGCAGCTCAACCGCGCGTCGATCCTGCTGCAGCAGGGGGAGCACGAGTCGGCCGCAACCGACTATCAAGCCGCGGCCGACGCACTCGCCGACCGCGACCAGGCGGCCCAGGCGCAACTGCTGCATGCCTTCTGTCTCGGCAAACTGGGGGAGGCGCAGCGCGTCCCGGAGCGCCGCGAAGCATACATTGCCGCGCTGGCCGAACACCGCACGCGTTTCGACGGCCATCCGTCGGCGCTGGAGGCCGTGTGGATGCAGGCCGCACTGGCGGAAGCCGAACGCCGCCCCGCGGACGCGATCGCCGCGTACGCCGCCATCCCCCTGAACCACACGCGCGGACCACTCGCCCGGGCCCGCATTGCCGCACTGCACGAGCAGGTGCTCGACGGCCTGCGCGCCGCGGGCGAACCGACCGCCGAGTGGGAAGCGCGGGCGGTTGCCGAACTGATGGGCTTCCTGGACACGATGCCGGTCCCCCCCGCGCGGCTCGCGCCGCTCGAAGCGGAGGTGGCGCTACGGATGGGCCGCATCATCCTCAATCAGCAGGAGCCGAATTACGTCGACGCCGATGCCCTGCTCGATCGCGTGATCGGCAGCTGCCAGATTGCCGAACGCGAGGCGGCGCGGGACCAGGCGCCGGCCATCGATCCGGCGTGGGCCCCGCTCTACCAGGCGGCCACGCAGCTCCGCATCGTCTCGCTCGCCGGTCAGGACCGGCCGGCCGACGCCCTGCAGGTGATTGACGGCCTGACGCAGGCCGATCCCCGGGTTCTGCTCGCGGTGCTGGGCGGACTCGGCGAAGTCGCACTCAGGATCGCGCCGGAGCGGCGGCGGGCGCTGGGGGAAGTCCAGGTCCGCGCGGCCGAGCGGCTGCGAGAACACCGGGATGGGCTCGACGCGGCCGGCGCGCGCCGCCTCGACGAGTGTCTGGCCGAGGCGTACGCCGTCATGGGACGGCCCAACGACGCACTGTCGGTCTACGAGCCGCTGCTCGCCCAGTCGCCGCGGGACAAGCGACTGCTCCGGGCCGCGGCCGTCCTGCTGAGCAGCCTCGACAAGCCGGAACGACTGGAGAAGGCCCGGACATACTGGCGGCAGATCGAGAAACTGGAAGAGCACGGTTCGTCCGCCTGGTTCGACGCCCGCTACGAGGTCGCGGCCGTGACGCTCAAGCTCAGGCAGACGGCCGAATTTCACCGGCTGATGTCGATCACGCGCGAGTTGTACCCTGAACTGGGCGGCCCGGAACTCAAGCAGAAATTCGCGCGGCTGGAGTCGCAGGCGAGCGGCGGACGTCAGTCCGCTGAATAAGGCGCCCATCGCGGCGTCGCTCAGATCTTCTCCGGCACCCGTCGCCGGAACCCCGGATCGGCGTACCGCGGGTCCCAGAAATCGTCGACGAACGAGATGCCGAACCCCCAGTTCATTTCCTGCCGCGCCCGCAGCGCCCAGGGCGTATCGGGGTGCTGATCGATCACGAACTGGTACAACTCCAGCGCCTTCTTGCGCACGGACTCCAGTTCCGCCAGGTCGACCTTGGTCGCCTTGACCTGCTGCTCCGTCGGCTCGAGCAACTCCGGCACGTGCCGGATGTCCCAGTGGTTCGACTTGGGGCTCTTCGGCTTCGGGTTCTGGACGACGTGCTGGTCAAGCGCCAGGAGCAACTGGAACTGGCGCACCCGGTACGACAGGCACTGGGCGTAAATCAGGTCATAATCGGCGCGCCAGCGCTGCGACGGCTCGCGGTCCCGATCGGGACGGACGCGTTCGAGGCGCTCCACCGCCTCCTTCAGGACCTGCATCGCCCGCAGCGTCCGGTCAAACTGCTCCTGGCCGGTCTTTCGGAATTCCTGAATGTCCATGGGATACCCATCCCGCTGCAGCACCAGTTCGCGGTCCTTCCCCGGGTCCAGCGCCGTGATCACTTCCCTCACGGTGCTGCGAAACGGGCTGGCATTCACTCTTTGCTGGTATTCGCGACGGTCCGACAGGTCCGGCTCGTACTCCTTCATGGCGATGTCGTCAAACTTGCGCTGTGTCCGCGACCCCCAGCCCACCAGTTCGGTCTCGTCGCGGCTGAGCAGGAAGAAGATCCCCCCTGACTCACGGACGAGGCGCACTTGCGCGTACGGCCCGAACCCGCTCGATGCCGCCTCCCACGAACGGTCGCCAAAGCCCTCATACTGCAGGCATTCGGGATAGGCCGACTCGGGACCGCGCTCGATCTGGGGCCACGTGGGGAGTTTGGTTTCCGGATCGATCCAGACCTGGCGCGCGAACTTGAAGCCGAAGATCGACTCGCGCCCCAGCAGATACACCGGTGTGCGATACTGTTTGGCCTTGCTGACCACGTCTTCGAGCCGGTCCTCGTCTTCGCCCGATTCATCGGTTACGACGATGATCGCCAGCCTTCGCCGTGAGCGGTTGGCCGCGGACCCGAACTGGTCGATCAGGCCGCCAATTGCGGCAAACGTGTTTTCCTGTCCACTCGGATCTTCCTTGATCTGGTCGATGGCGCCCTTGATCTGGGCGGCGTCAGACGTCGGGCGAGGCGTAATCTGCTGCACGTCCTTGCCGAAGCTGCAGATCATCGTCTCCAGGGCCTCGAATCGCTCGTTCTTCTGCTTTGCCTGCCGGTTCGCCAGGTCCAGTTCGTCATAGATCTTGTTGAAGTTGTCGCGGATCTCCTCCCGGTCGTCCTTGAGGCTGAAGGAGGCATCGAACAGCCAGATCGCCAGCACCGGCTGCTCGCGCATCATCCGCACGATCTCCTGCGTCAGCCGGTGCATCGCAGCACCATAGCCTTCGACCCGCGCGCCGACTTCCCCGGAGATCTGCCCCTCCCCCAGGTCGGTCTGCAGGTCGCCGAAGCCGCCGGCGACGCCGCCGAGGTCGCCGATTGTGGGCATCCGCACCTTTGGGTCGGCGATCGCCTGCACGGCCGCCACACGGCCCGCCGCAATCGGCGCTCCGGCCGCCGCGCCGATGTGGCCGGTCACCACGCCGCCTCCGCCACCGCCCGTGATCGAGTGGGTCTGCGAGACCGTCGTGTCGTAGTCGACATCCT
>CAZWGW010000002.1:0-11790 GCA_964633565.1 uncultured Planctomycetaceae bacterium | reverse complement strand
CTGGACCCGTTCCTCGTTGAAGACGGATTCGACAACGACGTCGGCGGACTCCTGTTCCACGGCCACCTTGAGCGCGGCGAGCACCGCCAGTGAGACGGCGTGGACCGCCAGTGAAATGGCTAACGCAGAATAGGACCGAGCGAACATCAAGCGCGCCTCACTGTCAACTCAAGGGTCGTCTGGGGGGCCATCGCAACGAAGTAGCCGAATTCGCCAGAATTCGGGCGTCGAGTTGCTCTCCTACCTCCCAAATTCCCGGCGAATTCGGCTGCAGCGCACCATCAGTCGATCACAATTTCGGTTTCTCGCGCTGCTTGGCCGCCATCGTCTGCCGCTGCTGCCGGCGGTTCTCCTCGGCGAGCAGCAGCCGCACCTGGTCCTGGTCGACGTCCGTCCGGTTCTCCAGCCCCGGGACGTAGTGCATCCCTTCCTGCCACGTCCAGCCAAGGTCCTGTCCCAGTTCCTTGACTGCCAGATGTTCCCACGGCGTCCCCTGGTGCTCGTCGATCACCTGCTTGAGAAGTTTGCGGGCCTCTTCTGAAACCTGTCGCATCTTCGGCCCGGTGTCGATCTCTTTCGACGCAATCAGTTTCCATTCGTTGCTGCCGGGGCGTTCAAACGTCCTCGGACTGGACTTCATGTTGGCCAGCATCACATTGTAGCCCTTGAGGCGGACCTTCATGGCCAGCAGCCGCCCCATCGCCAGGTCGAAGCTGGCCTGCCAGGCCGGCTCGGACAGCGACGCCCGCGCCTGCTTCCCGATCTCCAGCGTGGTGAGCATTTTGTCGACCCAGTATTCCGTGTCGGCCATCGGCTTCTGTGCGTCGGTGATCGCCTGCCGCAGTTGCGTGTCGTTTTCGGCCGAAAACGTGAGCGTCGGGAACGGGATCGAATCCAGATACGTTTGATTGGCCACCTCCCGGAGTGCGGCCATGGCGGGGTTCGTTCGGATCTCGGCATCGATGACGCGGACCGGCCGGTAATCCGGCTTGTATTCGCGCATCCGCGCCGGATCGAACTTCACGGCGGACGTGTCGTCCGTGACCAGATACATGCCGCGTGTCTCGCTGCAGAGCCGCGTCAATGCGTAGGGTCCGTAACCGGCCGACAGTCGCGCCTGGCCGCTCCCCCAGAAGGGAAGTTGAATCACGTGCGGGAAGGCGCTTTCGGGCCCCTGGTCGACGGGGAGCATCTCGGTGAACCCATCCTCGTACTTCCACTGCACCTGGCCTGTCATCTGCCCGAACACCGCCGCATTGCCGGCGACGAAGCACCGGAACTGATATCGCTTGGCGTCGTTGATGACCGGCTCCAGATACATCTCCGCGTCGTCGCCGCGCTCGTCGGTGATGATGAACACCAGCTTGTTCCAGCGCCCGTCGGTGTGTCGGAACAGCTTCCACTTGTCCATCGCCAGCTTGAGCGTCCCGAAGACGTTTTCCTTGCCGCTCTTGTCCGGCGTGATGTTCCGCACCGCTTCGACCATGTCTTTCACGTCAGACACCGGGTTGGGCGTCATCAGCGCGGCTTTTTCACCATAGCTGCACACCGCCGTATACAGTCCGTCCTTCGCACCAAGTTGCTCCAGTTGCTTGTAGACATGTTCAAACCGCCCCGCGATCTGCGTCCGGCGCTCATTGAGCGACTGCGAGGCGTCGAACATCCAGATCACGAGCGTCTGCCGCTCGCGGAGGGATTGGATGATCTCGTACGAGATGCGGTCCATCGTCCCCTCGACACCGCCGCCGGTCGCAACTTCAGTCCCGCCGGTGACCGCCAGGCTCCCCTCCAGGTCGGTCCCGTAGGGGACGGCGATCGGCGAACCGAACGGCTGGGGCGCTGGCAGCAGCGCGTTCTCGGCCGAGATCGCGCGGCTGGCCGAGCGATTGGTACTCTCAATCCGGAATATCGCCCCGATGTTTGCCGAACTGGTTTGCCCCGGAGTACCCCCCATGTCGCCGGAACCGCCATTGCCGATCGAATCCGAAAACGTGTAATCGTTGCTGAGCTTGAACCGCGGGTCCTGATCGTCGTCGATCGCGCTCACGATCTCCAGCGATTCCTCCTCTGACGACACCTCCTGAATGATGAAGTGCAGCGGCAGCAGGATGCTCAGGTTGACCAGCAGGCTGATGCCCCAGGCAGGCAATTCGCGGATCAGGTTCTTCACCAGCGACTCCTCTGCGACACTCGCGTACGGGATAGAATTCCCTTGTACAGTTTATCGTGCCGTTTGCGTCACCGCAATCGTGCGGACGCTTTTTTTTTGACGCATCGTTTTTTGAGATAAAAAGTTACGTCAATTCAACCTGAATCAACGTGACACTTCGAAATTCTAACTCCACTCTTTGTTGTAACCCCTTGCCAAATCCGAACGTTCGACGACTTTTTTCGACTTGTACTGCCGGCGTCCGATCCGTCAGCCATCGTTTTTTGTAACTCATTGTCATCAAATCGGTTGTGAATTATCAGAACAGCCCGGGTGTCTGGGGCCGATGAATTAAGATGGGTCGTTTTACTCGTGAGAGTTCCTCGTCATCCAGTCTGCCCTGTCTTCCTCCGCCAGAACCGTCAAGCATGACGTCATACCGGCTGGAATCAACCACAATCGGCGCTGACGGACCGCTCTTCGTACGCCGCTATCTCCCCACCGAGGGGAATGCGACGCGGCACCTCGTCGTGGTCCACGGAGCCGGTGAACACAGTGGCCGCTACGAGCACTTCATTGGCCAGGCCGTCGCATCCGGCTGGAGCGTCGTTGCAGGGGACCTGCGCGGACATGGACGCTCGTCGGGCGTTCCGACGCACCTCGATGATTTTGAGCACTACTTGTGTGATCTGGATGCGATCTGGCAGCATTACGCGTTGCGTCCTGAAACAACGGCGCTTTTCGGGCATAGCCTGGGGGGCCTGGTTGCCGCACGCTATGCCCAGTCGCGCCCGCAGAACCTCGCCGCACTCGTCTTGTCGTCGCCGCTGCTCGGATTCGGAATCCGGGTACCGCGCCTCAAATCGACGCTGGGTCGTGTTTGCCTGCTCGTGGCGCCGCGGACCCGCTTTCGGACCACGATCCGACCGGAGCAGGTGACTCGCAACGAGCAGGCGCGCCTGATCCGCGAACTGGATCCGTTGTCAAACCGTACCGTCACTGCCGGCTGGTATTTCCGGGTCCTGGACGCATTGTGCGATGCCTGGTCCGACGCTCCCCGCCTCCAGACCCCCCTGCTGCTGCTGCAGGGAGACGCGGATCGCATCGTCAATGCCGAGGCGCCGCTGCGGTGGTTTCCCGCGGCCGGCGCGGAGGACAAGTCGCTGTGGCTGATTCCCGGTCATCTGCACGAGTTGCTGAATGAGCCGGGTTGGGAAGAAACGTCGCGCCGCATCCTCGACTGGCTGGGCCACCGACTTCCGGCCGAAGTGGCGGAACCCGGTGCTCCTCGCGAATCCACGCCCGCGTGCGTGCGGTCCATTCCGGCCGTCCCCCCGGCTGTCGAATGTGTCGCGGAAACCGGCGCCGCCTGATTCGCCGGTCCGTGCGATCATGCTCGCGGTGCCGGACAATCCGGACTTCGTTGCACACCGGCTCCTCCGGCGGTCCCGACCGTTGATTCTTCACGGATCGTTGCTAGACTCATGCGATTACGTCAACCGCCAGAATGAACCTTCGAGGCCCCGGTGATTGGCGCCGGGACGAAATCTCCGGAGCGTCGGCTTCCGGGAGCGAGTCAGCAGAACATGTCGATTACCAAAGATCGAAAGACGCAACTCATTCAGGACTACCGCCGCACGGAGGGGGACACCGGGTCACCCGATGTGCAGGTCGCCGTGTTGACCGAGCGGATCAACGAACTGACCAACCACCTGCAGCAGCACGTGAAGGACCACGCCAGCCGGCGCGGACTGCTGATGCTGGTCAGCCGCCGCAGGCGTCTCCTGGACTATGTCCGCCGCCGGGACTCGGCCCGCTACGTCGATCTGATCACCCGGCTTAACATCCGCAAGTAGTCGGCGCGGCCTCGTTGCGCTCGGCCTGGTGTGGAGATGACGCCGCGGCAATGCCGTTCGGATCCTGCTCTTGCACGACGGGCGCAGAATGGCGGATCACCTGGCGGAGCACACCGCATGGTTTCGTGGCGAAAAGCAGACCTCAGCAAACCGGGGGAGCCGGGGCCGTACCTCTCCCCGCGCCGGTCTCGTCGACTTGCCGGCCGGTTGCACGCGCCTGTGAACAGGCGAACAGAACAAGTCGGATGAATTCCGTGGAAAAGTTGTCAGGCAGGAACGAAGAGTGAAAACATCAGTCTCACGCGAAGTTGGAGGTCATACCCTTACTCTCACCACCGGCGAAATCGCCAAGCAGGCCAGCGGGGCCGTGCTCGTCCAGTATGGCGAGACCGTGGTCATCGTCGCGGCGCAAACCGGACCGGGACGTGTCGGGCTGGATTTCTTCCCGCTCACCGTCGATTACCGCGAGCGGCTCGCCGCCGCGGGCCGCTTTCCCGGCGGGTTTCTCAAGCGTGAAGGCCGCCCCACCACCCGCGAAATCCTCACTGCCCGGCTCACCGACCGGCCGATCCGCCCGCTGTTCCCCGATGGCTTCCGCGACGAAGTGCAGGTCATGGCCAACGTCCTGGCCTGTGATCGGGTGAACGACCCGGACGTCTGGTGCATCACGGGCGCCAGCGCCGCACTGACCGTCTCGACGATGCCCTTCCAGGGTCCCATCGCCGCGGCCCGCGTCGGGCTGCTGGACGGGAATTTTGCCCTGTTCCCGACGTATGAGCAGATGAAGACCAGCCGGCTCGACCTGGTCGTCGCCGGCAGCGAAGACTCAATTCTCATGATCGAGGGCTTCGGGGACCAGATCCCCGAGGAGCAGATGGCCGACGCCCTCATGTTCGGCCACCGCTGCATCATCGAACTCTGCCGACTGCAACGGGAACTGATGGAGCGGCTGGGCGTACAGCACGTGGCTTTTGAGCCGCCGCCGCCCAATCCGTTCAACGACACTGTCCGCGCCGAGGCCTACGAGAAGCTTCGCGCCGGCCGCTGTAACCCCCTGAAGCAGGAGCGCTCCAAGGCCGCGAAGACGATCCGCGACGAACTGGTGGCAAAGATCTTCCCCAACGGCGCCGAAGTCCTGGAGGACGGCCGCACGCTGCCGCAGCTCAAGGACGCGTTTACCCATCTTGATGAGCGGGTCTGCCGCGAACTGACCCTTGCCGGCACCCGTCTCGACGGCCGCGGCCTGACCGACCTCCGCAACGTCGACTGCCAGGTCGACGTGCTGCCGCAGGTCCACGGGTCGGCGCTGTTTACGCGCGGAGAAACGCAGTCTCTGGCAACGGTCACGCTCGGGACAACCCGCGACCAGCAGCGCGTGGACAGCCTGTTCGAGGAATTCTCCAAGCCGTTCATGCTCGATTACAACTTCCCGTCGTACTCCGTCGGCGAGGTCCGCCCCATCCGCGGTCCGGGCCGTCGCGAGATCGGCCACGGCGCGCTGGCCGAGCGGTCGCTCAAGCCCGTGATGCCCGAGTTCACGAAGTTTCCCTACACGGTCCGAGTCATTTCGGACATCACCGAGTCCAACGGCAGCAGCTCGATGGCCTCGGTCTGCTGCGGCACGCTGTCGATGATGGACGCCGGCATCCCCATCTCGCAGCCGATTGCCGGCATTTCGATCGGGCTCGTGAAAGAGGGCGACCGCTACGTCCTGCTCACCGACATCACCGGCGACGAGGACCATTTCGGCGACATGGATTTCAAGATCGCCGGCTCCCAGCGCGGCATCACCGGCATTCAGCTTGACCTGAAGATCGACGGCATCAGCGAAGAGATCATTCGCGCGACGCTGAACCAGGCGCGCGAGGCCCGGCGCGAGCTGCTGAAGATCATGCTCTCCACAATCCGCCGGCCCCGCGCCGACATCGCCGCCACCGCTCCACGGATCCTCATCACGAAGATCGACCCCGAGAAGATCGGCCTGCTGATCGGCCCGGGCGGCAAAACGATCCGCGAACTGCAGGAGACGTCCGGCACGCAGATCGACGTCACCGACGACGGCACCGTGACGATCGCCGGCCCCAACAAGGAAGGGGCCGAAAGCGCCCTGGCGCGGATCGAGGCCATGACCGAGGAGATCAAGGTGGGCCGGATCTACGTCGGCAAGGTCAACTCGATCAAGGACTTCGGGGCGTTTGTGGAGATCGCCCCCGGCAAGGACGGACTGCTGCACATCAGCGAACTGGCGGAAGGCTACGTCAAGTCGGTGACCGACGTGTGCAAGATCGGCGACAAGCTGGAGGTGAAGGTGATCTCGGTGGACGAGCAGAACCGCGTCAAGCTGTCGCGCAAGGCCGTCCTCGCCGATGCCGCCCGCCAGAGCGGCACCCCGCCGGCGCCGGCGGAGTGAGTCGCGGTCGAGGGGCGACGGATCGTTGTGAATTCGCTTCAGACGTAGCCGAATTCGCGTAGAATTCGGGCGTACGCGCGCCATGCGGGTTCCGCGCGCCACCTCGGCTCGCCCCCGCCAGGCCTGGCCGGATGGAGCGGAGGATTACATCGTCACTCATGCACGCGGCCTCACAAGATCGTCCCGGCGAGCCAGTCGTTGCGCCCGAGTCCCCGCGGGGCGCGCCCGACGCGTCTCCCTTCGACGACCTGCAGCGCCGGCGGCTGCTGGATCAGTATGCCGAGATTGCCACACTCGCCGGGGGCCTGGCGCACGAAATCCGAAACCCGCTCTCGACGATCCGCCTCAATCTGGAATTGCTCGCGGAGGACCTTCAGCAACTCAGCGATCCGCGACAGCGCCGGATGCTGGGAAAGGTGGAACGCATCCAGCACGAGTGCCGGCACCTCGACGACATCCTCGCCGCGTTCCTGCAGTTCGCCCGCGCGGGGGAACTGGAACTCTCGGACGAGGACCTGGGGAGCATCGTCGAGGAGTTCGTGCGGTTCTATCAGCCGGAAGCGGAGCGACACGGCATTGAACTTCGACCGCACCTCGCCTCCGACCTCCCCCGCGTGCGGGCCGATCGCAACCTCTTCCGACAGGTGCTCATGAACCTCGCCCTCAACGCGCAGCAGGCGATGCCCGAAGGGGGACTCCTGGAGTGGCAGACCTACGCCCGCGACGGCCGCGTCTGTCTCGACGTGATCGACACGGGTTGCGGCATCAGCGAAGCCGCCCGCGGCAGGCTCTTTCAGGTGTTCTTCTCGACCAGGCCCGGCGGCAATGGAC
This sequence comes from uncultured Planctomycetaceae bacterium, assembly GCA_964633565.1. GTDB lineage: Bacteria > Planctomycetota > Planctomycetia > Planctomycetales > Planctomycetaceae > CAZWGW01. The sequence continues at coordinate 4,544 of CAZWGW010000002.1, read as the reverse complement.
TCGGTCTCCCTACGGTCCGCAAGATCGTCGAAGCGCACGGCGGCACGATTCAGTGCGACAGCGAACCGGGCCGCGGCACCCGTTTCACGATCAGTCTCCCCGCCGCCTCCGGCGTGGTCCCGGTCTCACCGTCCATGTCGTGCGACGAACAACTCACGTGAAAGGCGTCGCTGGTGGCTGCCCGCATCCCTCGTGAAACCGCAACCGCTGCCGAGTTGCAGTTCGTGCTGCAGCTTCTGGACCAGTCGTACGACCGGAAGTCGTGGCACGGGCCGAACCTCCGTGGCGCGCTCCGCGGTGTGACGGCAGGCGATGCCGCCCGGCGCCCTGCTCCCGACCGCCACAACATCTGGGAGATCGCGCTGCACGCGGCGTACTGGAAGTACACGGTGCTGCGGCAGATCACCGGTGAGCAGCGCGGATCATTTCCGCTCCCCGGCTCCAACTGGTTCCCGCGGCCGGACCCGACCCGTTCCGGGATTCCCGACCGCGCCTGGAAACAGGATCTGAACCTGCTGGGCGCGATGCACCGCCGCCTCCGCGCTGCGGCCGCCGGCATGTCCCCCGCCATGCTGCATGACCGGCCCGCCCGCAGCAGGTTCACGTATGCGGAGTTGATCCGCGGTGCTGCCCTGCACGATGTCTATCATGCCGGCCAGATCCAGTTGCTGAAGCGATTGCGCCCGACTGCGGTTGCACGTTCTCGACCGATCCTCTAGCATCGCGGTCGCGCGGAGACTTCGTTGTTCTTGCGATTCGAGAATCGATGCGAAGTCTTTCCTTCCGCCCGCACGGGTCCTGCTCCCCGCGCTTACGCCGGTACGTGCTGTTCGGTCCCGCCCTCATCCTTCTGGTGGGCGCCGGCTCCTGGGGCGCTCAGCGCGGCATTCGACGCCGATTGAGTCAGTCACAGGAGAGAGACCGGCGCGCCCTGTGCGAGGCGTTCGCGAACGCCCCGGTTCCCCGCATCCCCGAGGTCGGTCTGATTTCCCCCTATCCGTCGGTCCGGGGCAGTGTCGACCTGCGTGAATCCGTCAGTCATGACCATGCGGCAACGGAGTTCACACAGCCCGAGTCCGGCGTGATCATCTCCGTCTCGATTCACGCCTGCCACCCGTGGGCCGTCAACGGACCCAGTCCCGTGGAGTTCAACGTCGTGGATGGGTCCGCGGCGGATCAATGTACGTCTGGCGGGACCGTTGTGATCAGACGACCCGATTCAACGGACCAGTTCTCGATCTCCTTCAAACTCCTCGGCGCTCCGCCGGGTTTCATTCAATGGGACGCCCGTCAATTCGTCGAACAGCGGGACGGCGGACTGACATGGGAACAGACGCTGCACGACCTGCAATCCGAGCTGCGGCCCCTGCTTGATCACATGCCGGAGTCCAGTGGCCAGGGCGCGGTGCGGTCCTCCGGCGGGGATCTCGTGACGGTGGACCCGCGAAACGGGTCGAGGCGGCTGATGGAAGGTCCGCGCGAGGAAATGCGCCGGTTATTCGACTTCCGTGCAGCGTTTCGGGAGTTCTACCGCCATCAGGACGCGGACCATGCCCGGCGCGTGGCGGGGCTGATCGTGGACAGCCTGCTCGCATCACAGAGGCAGCGCGACCTGTCGGACGACTGGCGGCGCGAGCTGCTGGACGAGGCGGATGCCGCGCGTTAACCGGGCCCGGCAATCCTGATCGCCCTCATTTGACCGGCCCTGGTTGTCGCCAGATCACGATCTTGTTCACCCGATCCTCAGCGTCGAACCAGAAAATGACTCCGTCGAATGTCGCCGTCCCGCTGGTGCTTCGATCCGGATTGCCGTAGACCTCCTGCACGCGGCCCCGCGTGTCGCCGTGGCGGACGCCTTTTTCCGTCCGGCCCCCGAACCCGGGACGGGTGAAGAGCGTATTCACAGGCTCATCCACGGGCACGTTGAGCGAGATCCGTTGTGCGAAATGATAGTTGGCAGCGACCTTGAGCCGTTCGATGTCGACAGGCTCCCCCAGTTGCCGCTGCGCCTCGGCGAGCCCGGTCTCCCCGACCACAACGCCGAGAGCTCCCACACCTTCCTGCAGCACAACGTCGGTCGTCGCCGGATCGATCGCCACGTCGGTGTCGGCCCCGCGCGCCATGTCCGGCGCATTCCCGGCAGCATTAACCACCGGCGCCGGCCACGTGCGCACGAGTTCAATCCCCAGTTCGGGACAACGCAGCTCATAATTGCCATTCCGGTCGAACGAAACCCGGACGGTCCAGTGAACCGATTCCTGGAACTTCACGCGGTCAAACGTGTCTGCCATCTCTCCATAGTTCTGAATGCGCTGGAACAGCTTTCCCGGCTCAAACGGCCACTCCTCCCCCTCGGCGATTCCGGCAATCTCCCCCAGACCGACGTCGAATTCCTTGATGATCTCGCGCCGCTCGTGCCCCTGCAGGCTGAACGAACCAAAGTGCTGGTCCGGCCGCTTCGACCGGCCGCCGGCTGACTTGAGGGCTTCGACGAGGTACGCGACCTGGCTCGTGGACTCGCCGTCGGAGGAACGATTGATCGTCGTCCGTTTGACGCGCTGGATCAGATACCGGCCGTCGGGGACGTTGACGATATCGTTGTAGAACAGGTAGAACAGCCGCCCGCCGTCGTACTTGAAGACCAGAAGCGGGTGCTCCGGCTGCTGCAGGTCGATCCCGGAATTCTCTGCGGCCTTGTACACCGCCGTCGTCGCGAAACGGTCCGGCACGTTGCCGAACGACGATTCGCGATTGCCGCGATCGATGGGGACGATCTGCAGTCGAAGGGCGTCGCCTTCAACTTCCGCGGTGCGAGCCTCGTGCGGAAGGACCAGTACAGCGAGCAATGCCAGACTGAGGCAGTGACGCTGGTTTGGGATCATGGCCGCTACCCTGAGAGTTCCCGGCACACAAGCCGATCGTGTCGAACGAGTCTACGGACCGCGGAGACTGCCGGTCAATGGCGCTCAGTCACTTGCGCAAGCCCGCAGTCTTCCAGTATCCTCACACGCATGGCCGAAGCCAGGACCACACCGACCCGCGCCAGCGTCACCGCGTTCATCAACGCCGTTGCCGACGAGCGCCGCCGCAAGGACAGCCGCACCCTCCTCAAGCTCATGCGCGAAGTGACGGGCGTCAAACCCACGATGTGGGGCCCAAGCATCGTCGGCTTCGGCAATTACCACTACAAGTACGCCTCGGGCCACGAGGGTGTCTGTTGTCTCACCGGCTTCTCGCCGCGCAAGCAGGCCCTCTCGATCTACGTGATGGCCGGGTGCGAGACGTTCCCCGAACTGATGCAGAAACTCGGCAAGTACAAGACCGGCAAGTGCTGTCTGTACGTCAAGTCGCTCGACGACATCGACCTGCCGACGCTCGAGGCGCTGATCCGCAAATCCGTGCAGCACGTCCAGCAGCGCTACCCGGGCTGACGCACAAAGCCCGCGGATTGCATTCGCGGGTCCGATGGAGACGCAGCGCGATCAGAACTCATACCCGAACGCCTCGATCTCCCGCCGGTACCACTGCGCGATGAGGTCCTTCAGTTCCGGCGAATACGAGTCGCGATACGCCCCCTTGTTCTCGCGCCACTCCGAGCGCTTGTGCGGCAGCGCGAGCGGCGCGTCGATGCCGATCTGCTGCAGCACGTACTGCAGCCCGCCGGCGAGGTCCTCGTATCGCATCACGTGGTCGACGGCAATCTCGTCGCCGATCGCATACACGCTCCAGTTATCGAGCCGCGTGTAGTGCAGCCGGCGATACGTCCACGACTGCATGTCCCGCTGAAAGTCGACCGTCGCCTGCGCGTCGCGCTGCCGCTTGCGCTGGCAGTAGAGCGAGAGCTGCCGGTCCCACGGGTTGCGTTCGATCGCGAACTTGAAGTACGACCGGTAGACCCCCTCGCCGCAGCAATGTCTGACCTGCCCGATCGTGGCGTGCGTGTGGAACCCGAATTGCCGGGGGAAATGCCGCCGGAAGCCACCCGTCCGCACCGGCAGCCAGCCGGTCCAGCGCGGCCGGCGGCACTGGGCGTGATACTTCGCGACGCCGGTGATGACGTCCTCCGGCCCGCAGACCTCGGCCAGCGCCTGCTCGACGCTCGAACCGGCCGTCTTCTCGGTCCGCACGAAAATGAACCTGTGGCGATGAGAGATGATCATCGTCAGCCTCCCTGCAACTTCACTGATCGGCATAATCTGCGGGGAAATTGAGCAAAGTTCTCGCCTCGCGGGACTTGGATTGAAGATCCCCGGGGATTGGGGTTGACGTCTCGTCGCAGGCGTCCCGGTGCGGCTGGCGTGCGCGTTGTGGTACAGTGCCATGCCGTCATCTGAGCGTTTCAGCATCAGGGAGTTCGCGTCATGACCGCCGCGGAAATCGTCGAGCAACTCCGGCCGCTCGGCTCGGAGAGCTACAAGAAGGTCTTGCGGAACCACGGCATCCCGGAGCCGTTCTTCGGCGTGAAGATCTCCGACCTCAAGCAGTTTCAGAAGCAGATCAAGCGGGATTACCAGCTCGCGCTCGACCTGTTCGACACCGGCAAT
>CAZWGW010000001.1:0-39777 GCA_964633565.1 uncultured Planctomycetaceae bacterium | reverse complement strand
ACAGCAGGCTGTACATCTGGTTGAGGCCGCACGGCTCGAACATGCTCGGCATCAGGTACAGGTCGCTCCCTGCCTCGATCTGGTGCGCCAGCGGCTCGCTGAACCCCAGCATCGCCGCCACCTTCTGCGGCGACCGCCGGCACAGGTCCATGACCAGTTGCTCGAACCGCTTTTCGCCCGTCCCCAGAAAGACCATCTGCACGTCGAGCGACAACAGTTCATCCGCCAGCGCGGCGATCAGCCCCAGTCCTTTCTGCGCGGTGAGGCGGGTGATCATCCCCAGCAGCGGCACATCGGGCCGCGGCGCCAACCCGAGTTGCGTCTGCAGTTGACGCTTGCAGGCGGCCTTGCCGGCTTCCCAGTCCGACGCCGAATAGTGCTGCGGCAGGTGCCGGTCGGTCTGCGGGTCCCAGTCCGCCGTGTCGACGCCGTTGAGGATCCCCGTCAGCCGGTCCCCCCGCTCGGCCAGTACCCCCTGCAGCCCATAGCCGAAGTCCGGCGTACAGATTTCCCGCGCGTACGTCGGACTCACGGTCGTCACCATGTCAGAGAATACAATACCCGTTTTGAGCAGGTTGAGGTGGTCCCAGAACTCCATTTGCCGATGGTTGAAGTATTTCCAGTCGAGGCCGGTGAGCCGCATGTCCCATTTCCAGAACTGACCCTGAAAGGCCATGTTGTGGATCGTGAACACGCTCGCCGTGCGCTCGAAACCGGGCTGGCCTCGGCGTTCGATGTCGACCAAGGCGGGGACCAGTCCGGTCTGCCAGTCGTTGGCGTGGACCACGTCGGGCCGCAGTTGCAGCGCGTGTGCCGCTTCGAGCACGGCCCGGCTGAAGAACGCGAACCGTTCGCAGTTGTCGGCGTAGTCTTCGCCCCCTTCGGTGTAGAGCGCGGCCCGGTCGAAATACGCCGGCTGGTCGATCAGCAGCACCCGGACCCCGGACCCGGCCAGCGGCGCGGTATAGATCTGGGCCGTGACGCGGCGGTCGGCGACCGGCACGGTCAGCGTTGTCCCGGTCGGCGTGCAATGCACCGACGCCGGACACTGCCGCCGGTGATAGGGGACGATCAGCGTCACTTCGTGTCCCGCGGCCGCCAGCCCGCGGGAAAGGCCGGTGGCGACGTCCGCCAGCCCGCCGGTCTTGGAAAAGGGAACGGCCTCGGAGCTTGCCAGCACAATGCGCATGAATTCACCGTCGGAGCAGGGATGCAGTCTCTCGGAAACCGGTTCAACGTACCGTGTCGTGATAGCGCTGCCAACTGTCAACAGCCGCGGATGCATCTCCGCGGAACAAGCGTCGCTGTGGCCGGTCGACGGGTTCGCGGTCAGCGTCCCGGTGGGCGAGCACGCGTCACACTCCCCAGGCCGAGCATATACGGATCGACATCGCGATTGAGCAACGGCGCAAGCGCGCCGCAGGCAAAGTCGCTTTTTCTGCGTCACAACAGTCTGACTCCCGCGCGCCCCCATTCTCCCGTGCCCCCGTTCCCCCGCGCCTTCGTTCCCCCGCCCCTCACCACTCAACCCCTCACCCCGCCGCGCCACGGCGGGAGCATTGGGCGCGAGAGTCCCGGATTCCCAAAATTCGCAAAGCGGCGACAAGTCACCGCACTCCGAAATCGATTATGGACAGGGATGTTGAGCCATCAGCCGTCAGCGTTCAGCCGTCAGACACACCAATGCACCAAACGACCAAACCACCGCTTTTTCAACTTTCGCGCAACAATCCGGAAAGATCCGCGCCCCCTGCGTGTGTGAAATCCTGGCGCCTTGGCGTCCTTGCCCACCCCGAACGCTGCGGCCAAATTCCCTTGCGATTCCCCCTCGCTCAGGCATAATTGACAGGGAGCGCCGTCCCGCCGCGCACGGAGGAGGCGTCACGAACGAGGAGCCAACATGGCCCGGTTGAGGCAACTCCTGCAAAGGATCACCGTCGGCGTCCTGTGCACCGCCGTCCTGCCGCTGCTCCCTCCGCCCGCAACCGCCCAGACTAGTGACGTCGCCACGGCCGCGCCGCAGGCAGCCCCGCTCCCCCCCCTCCCCGAGGTCTTCTTCAAGCCCGCCCCCGCCGGCATCGACGACCTGCGGCTGATGGAGTCCCACCTCCGCAGCCTCGTCGACCAGTTCACCGCCTGCACCGTCGGCATCCAGATCGGCCCCGCCCAGGGGAGCGGCGTGATCGTCAGTGAGGACGGGTATGTCCTCACCGCCGCCCACGTCAGCGGTCTGCCGGGCCGGAAGGTCGACATCATCCTCCCCAACGGCAAGAAAACCCCCGGCACCACACTGGGCCGCGACCAGACGCTCGATGCCGGACTGATCAGGATCGACGACGCGGCGACGAAATGGCCGCACGCCGAAATGGCCGACTGGTCCACGCTCAAGGCGGGCCACTGGTGCATTGCCACCGGGCATCCCGGCGGCTTCCAGGACGCCCGCAAACCGGTCTTCCGGCTTGGCCGTGTGATTTTCGCCAGCCGGCGCATCGTACAGACGGACTGTGAACTCGTCGGCGGCGATTCCGGCGGGCCGTTGTTCGATGTAAGCGGCAAGGTCATCGGCATCAACAGCCGCATCGGCGAAGAGACCGACAAGAACTTTCATGTGCCGATCAGCGCCTACACCGACAGTTGGGACCGGATGGCCGCGTCCGAGTCGTTTCGCACCCACAGCGGCGCGCTGCTGGGCCTGACCGGCAAGCCGCACAACCTGGGGCTGGAGATCACCAGCGTCTATCCGGACGATCCGGCGGCGAAGGCGGGCGTGACGGTCGGCGACATCCTCGTGACGTTCGCCGCGCGGCCGGTCAAGGACATCGATCAACTCTACGACCTCGTCGGCCGGCAGCGCCCCGGCCGCCAGGTCACGCTGGAACTGTTGCGGGACAACGTGGAAGTGGAAGTCAAGGTGCGACTGGGTGTCCGTTGGGATTGAGTTCGCAAAAACTGCGCTCGCGCGCCGGCCTGTAAGAGGAGGGATTGCGATATGCGGGGAGCCACGTCTCGTCGACTGTGCCTGTTCATCCCGTCGCTGGCTGCGATCGTCGCGCTGCTGTGGTGCCAGGCGCAGGCCTTCGCACAGCCGGAGGCGCTGGCGGAAAGCCAATTGACGACGGGCGTCGACGTCCGGCACGCGTTCGAAGATGTCGTCGCCGGACCGCGCCAATGGACTGTTCAGGTACTCACCGATGACAAAGCGGTCGCACTCGGAACGGTCGTCGCTCCCGACGGCTGGATCCTGACCAAAGCCAGCCAACTGCAGGGGGACCTGACCTGCCGGTTCTGCGACGGCCGCACGCTCGAGGCCGAGTATTGTGCCCTGGAGCCCGACCAGGACCTGGCCCTGCTCAAGGTCGGTGCGCGAGACCTGACGGCCGTCCGCTGGCTGACCGGGCGCGACGCCGACGTCGGGCAGTGGCTGGCCACACCCGGCCTCGAAGCCGACCCGGTGGCGGTTGGCATCGTCAGCGCGGCGCGGCGGCCGATTCCCTTCCAGCACATCAGCGGCGTGCTCGGCGTCCGGCTGGAAATGACGGAAGGGCCGGCGATGGTGGCCGAGATTATTGCCGACAGCGCCGCCGCAAAGGCCGACCTCCGCACGGGCGACGTCATCAAGCGCGTGGGGGACCGCGACGTTGACAACCGCGTCTCCCTGATTGAAACCATCCGCCAGCATGAGCCGGGCGTGACCGTGCAGTTGACGATCGAGCGGGGTGGGGCCGAAATGGTCGTCGCAGCGACGCTCTCCCATCCATTTGGCGAGTTCCTGTCGCGGATTGCCGTGCAGAACCAGATGGGGGGACGCCTCAGCCCGCGGCGGACCGGTTTCCCGGCGGTGCTGCAGCACGATACCGTGCTGGGGCCCGAGCACTGCGGCGGCTGCGTGGTCAATCTGGACGGGATGGCGGTCGGCGTCAACATCGCCCGCGCCGGCCGCACGGAATCCTACGCCATTCCCGCCGACGTGGTGCTGGATCTGGTCGCCCGGCTGCAGAGCGGCCGATATCCACCGCCGCACGACTACGCGGCGCAGCAACTTCCGCCACCGCCGCCGTCGGCCGAACCGGCCGCCGAGTGAACCCCGTAGCCGAATTTCGCGCAGAAATCGGGCGTCTTGCCGCAACCACTGAGGAATCCCGCATTGACGGCCCGCTTGATCGACGGCAAAGCGCTCGCCGCGCGCATCCGTCAGCAGATCTCCGACGAGGCGCGGGCCTTCCGTGAGTCGACCGGGGTCACGCCGCACCTGGCGGCCGTGCTGGTCGGCGACGACCCGGCCAGCGCGATCTACGTGCGGAACAAGCAGCGCGCCTGCGAGGAGGCAGGCCTCCGCAGCACGCTGCACCGGCTGCCGGCCGCAGCATCACAGACCGAACTCCTCAATCTGGTGCAGCGGTTGAATACCGAGGCCGACGTCCACGGCATCCTCGTACAACTCCCGCTGCCGCCACAGATCGACGCGACGTCGGTCCTGGACGCCGTCCGTCCGCTCAAGGACGTCGACTGTTTCCATCCCGAGAATGTCGGCCTGATGGTGCAGGGGCGGCCGCGCTTTGCGCCCTGCACGCCGGCCGGCTGCCAGCGGCTGATCCTGGAAAGCGGGGCGACGATCGACGGCGCACATGCGGTCGTCCTCGGCCGCAGCGAGATCGTCGGCAAGCCGCTGGCGCTCCTGCTAATGCAGAAGGGGGCGGGCGCCAATGCCACGGTCACCGTCTGTCACAGCCGCACGCGAAATATCGCGGCGGTCACGCGCGAGGCGGACATCCTGATCGCAGCGATCGGCCGGCCCGGCTTCGTCACCGCCGACATGGTCAAGCCGGGCGCGGTGGTGATTGACGTCGGCACGAATCGCCTGCCGGACGGGCGCCTCGTGGGCGACGTCGACTTCACGGCAGTGCGGGAAAAGGCCGCGGCGCTGACGCCGGTCCCCGGCGGAGTGGGACCGATGACGATTGCGATGCTGCTTCAGAATACGCTGCAGGCGGCTCGTCTTCAGGGTCGTCCCGCAATCTGATGCGGGCCGGCGCGTCAGGATCCGCCTCTCCCCCCGCCTGGCGCAGCAGCGGCTCGTGCCACGATTGTGGTCGCGGGACGGTCCTGCGTCCAGGGAACACGATGCGCGGCACCCCCGGTTTGTCCGGCACCTGCCACGAAACCAGGTTGTTGGCGGGCGGGTTGACCATGATGTCTCCGATCCGCAGCGTCATGCCGGCTTTCGCCTCCGGCCATTCAATCCTCATAAGGTGCGGCAGCACGAACTGTCCGGTGGCGTCCGGTTCGTAGTTATCAAGGCGAGCGGACGCAATCGTGCGGCCGTCCATGCTCTCAAGCCGGTGTTCCAGGATGCGTCCCTGGCACAGGTTGATGCGCACGACGCGCCGCACGGCCTCGCCGGTGGGCGAATCGCGGTTGGCAATGAGCTCGATATAGCTCTTCGGCGTCTCCGGCACGGCCAGCTCGAATTCGTCGACGTTGATCGGAACGACTCCCAGCACTTCCATCAGCCATTCTGGCTCGAACGGGATCTGCATCTGCGCGAGGGCTTGAGGGAGGTCTTCATGCGCAACGGTCACGACCCCGGGCATGCGATAATCCCACATCCAGATCCCTTCGTCGTTCGACCCGAAATCGGCGATTTCGCTGGCTGTGAGCGGCATGTGAGCGATAATCCGCATCCGCCGCGGTGCTTCGACGTCGATTGTCGCGGGTACGGGCGGCATGCCATTGAGGGTGAGTTGCAACTGCAGGCAGCGCCACGCCGTCAGCGGCACGCCGCCCGGCGGAGTGACGTTGCGGTTGACGTGCGCGACGATCTCCTGCTTGGTGGCGGTCGGAGACAGGACGCATGGCGCCGGTCGCGGCCGCCAGAGCCCCCAGATGTGGCAGCCGCTGGATGCCAGCAGGAGCATCGCCGCAACCGTGTAAACGACTGCCGTGTGAATGCGAGATTCCATTCGTGCACAGGATCAATGTCCGGGGGCGTCCCGGTCAGGCGGCCTTCATGCCGCCCGCCAGGGAGTGATTCAGTTCCGCCTGCAACTGCCGGATTTCCGATTCGGCGAGTTGCTGATCGGGGATTTCGTACGGACCCTCGCCCCGCGAGCCGGAAAGCTGAAGGTATTCCACGACTCCGTCGATGCGCGAGCCGTCGAGCCGCAGTCGCCGCTTCTGCAGCAGGAACAACGCCAGCACGTAGCGAAGCTTGTCGTGAGCGGGGTTGGCGTCCTCGACAAGGTGTTCGAAATAACTCAGCAGTGCATCCGGGTCGAGGGCCGTCGCGGGTTTGGATTCGGGCGCCGGGACGACGCACCGCCACTGGCCGATGGTCCCGTCCGGCGGTCCGGACCAGCCTTGCGGCGAAAAATCGAGTCGCACGAGTTCGTCATTCTGTTCGACGACGACGGAGTAGATGCGCTCCCCCGGCAGCAGCGGCTTGCCGGTGGCGGCACAGGTCTTGCCAATCGGTTTGAACTGGTAGTCCAAGGCCGTTCGTGATTCGGCTCAGATCGGGCGAGGGCCCACAACACACGCCGGCGGCGTGCATTGCACCGCGCGGACGTGCGGCCGGAAAATGGGGGCGGATCGTACTGAACACGTTACGTTGCCACAAGATGAGTTCAGAACTCAGGTCCCTGTCGTCACATGCCGATGCCGTGAAACGAACGGATGGCCGCCGGCGTGATGGAAACAGGCCCGAGCGAAAGGACAAGCCGGACAAGGCTTGCATTGCTGCCGCTGGAATCGCGACGACTACGTGGCCGGAGCCGCCGGTGTGGGGCCTGGCCGCAACCACGCTGCCGCCTGCAGACCCACGGCGACGACCACCAGCACGAGCCCCAGCGCTCCAAACCGCAGCAAAGACCACCAGAGCAGTCCGAACACCAGCAGTCCGAAATAATCCATGCGCGGACCGCTGCGGGAGGCAGGCCCGCGGCGGCGGATACTGTGCCAGGCAATCAACACGATGGACAGCGCCAGAACCACGAGCAACCCGCAGATGATCCGTGCGGCTCGATCACTGACCGACCAGAATCTCAAACGGCTATCATCCGGTACAGGCTGCAACAGCACGGCGTCCGGTTGGCTGATTGCTCCGGAAATCAGCTCGCGTTGACAGTCGAGGAGTGCCCGGTCTGCCGAGCCCTGCGCGGCGTCTTCCGTGGGGGCCAGCCAGGCCGCGTCACGAATCGACTGCCATCGTCCGTGCAGCGCCGCGAAACGATCGACGAGGCGTTTGTCGCTCCATGTTGCGCGGGAGAGAAGGGAGATTTCCGAGTCAAATTCGCGCGCCAGGTCGAGGAGATCTCCGGCGGTGGGGCCATGCCCGGGGTCGCCATGGCCGCCGATCAGTTCCAGCAACTGCTCGGCACGCCGCATGCGGTATATCTCAGGGCTCTGGAGGCTGGCCGGGCCCCGCAGAAGGTACTGACGGTCGCGGGGAGGCACGATGGTGACGAACTGTCGGTCGAGCGCGAGGCCTGGCAGGGTGGGCAGCAGCGGCGACGCGGTCCAGCGGCGGCCAGGAATTTCCGCACTGCGGCGCCACAAAAACGCCACGCGCCGCAGGCCTTCGGTGGAATGCGATTGAATCACACACACCACGGAAGAGTCATGTTCTGATCGCGTTTCGACAATCCGACCGCCGTCCAGCGCGCCCGCGATTTGCACGGTGCGGGGCAGTTCGAGCCTGAGTTCGAAGGGACGCCTGACGGCGGAGAGGTACACGACCGTGAGGCCGAGTGCTGAACCGTCGGCGTTGTCCCATACGATCGTTTCCAGCAAGTCAGGCGTTGTGGTATCGCCGGATGACTCCGCAGACCGCTTGAGCAACACGTCGTCGGCGATGATGCGAAACGGCTGGCCGTCGGCGATCGCAGGCGCCGCAGCAGACCACATCGGCTGAATGGTGAGCCACTCTGCGGACTCGATCGGGACGGCGGTCGACGCGTCCGGCGTATACCGGATGTCCGGTGGCAACACCAGCAACCGCGAACTGCCGGATGCCGGCGGGAATCGAGGGAGCGGCAGACTCCAATGCGATTCGCCGGGAGGGGCGAGCGGCGCCGTCATCTGAAACGCATGGATTGCAGGGGCGGCGTCCGACCAGTGCAGATTCAGTTCGAGGGAACCATCCTCACTGACTCGTGATGAGCGAACTATCTCCCTCGGCGTGACGTGGAACTGCTGCCCAAGTTGACGCGGAACCTGCAAAGTCAAGGTCGTCGCCGACCCGGGCTGCTCCCCAACGTGGCACACCGTCGTCAGCGTCCAGGCCTGGTCCCGTCGCTCCAGAAAGGACATTGTCTGCAGATGCGGCATGACAGGAATAGGCACGACGCGGCAACTCACGGGCACGTTCGGGCCGGGGCCGGCATAACGCCTGATTGTGGCATCGGCGGCCGCCGTGCGGGCGGGCAGACCTGGTAACAGCGGCACTCCCCCCTCGGCGAACAACTCGACGCGCTGCCCGGAAATATCCCGCAGGATCAGGTCCGACGATCGCGTCGTCGTTTCCTGGAATTCGAGTGCGGGGAATCGCGTCGTTTCCCCGACCTGCAACGGCAACCAGCCACGGATCTTCAGCAACTGTCGACCCGAACGTCCCTCGCGCAGGTGCACGACGAGCCGGTCGCCGTCGCGTGACCAGTCCAGCAGGCGATTGGCGCCATCCTGATCGACGGAGAGCGCGTCGATTCTGAAGTCGACCGGCACGAGCAGCTTGTGTTCGAAGACCTGGGTTCCGGAGACATCGAGCTGCGCCTGGGCCTCGAGGCGAAGCGCCCGTGATTCGATGGTCACGGTCTGCTCGACGGCGACGCTGCGCGCCGGCTCGAGGGTGTTAAGCCGAATGGGAATGGGACCTGGCGCGAGGGCGGAAAAGGCTGCATCGGGAGGGGGCCATTCGGTGTCCGGGGGCAACCCCTCACGGAACCGGTCGGGCAGCAGTTCCTCCGGGCCTCCAGGGACCAGGGCAGAACGGTCGAGTTCGAGCTGCATGCCCGGAGCCGCGCGCAGACCGATGCGATGGCTCAGCAGCCGTTCCCCGTCGAGCAGTTCGATCGCAGGGACTTCGCTGGCCGCCCGCGGATCAAAGGGAATGGCGTACTCGATCTCGATTTTCTGGCGTCCCGCGAGTCGTTGATTGAAATCGATTTCCAGGACCGTCACGGCAGTGCCGGAATACCAGACCCTGTATTCCCGGAGCGAATCCGACCAGACTTGCCGGACCTCGGAGCGCCCTGGCAGCAGCAGATTCAAGCGGCGGGGGAGCGGGAGGCCGAATTCCTCACCAGGGGGCGACAGGTCGATCTGTGTCCGCGCCTGCAGTCGCATCGGATGGACTTCCACGAGCGTGGCCGCCTCCGCACGCAGTGGATTCAGCGGCACTTGCGCGACGACCTCGTCCGATACCCGATCAACCCCGATCCAGTGGGCGCCCCCCAGGTCATATTCGAGGTTTCCGTGCTCGTCCTGGTAACGGGCGCCTTGTGCCGATGACAGATGCAGTCCGCGACGAAGCACGGCTGCAGGCAGGTAGAGCCGCGCATCATTGACCGGTGGTACACGGCAGCGGTATCCCCCGCTGCCGTCGCTGCCAATCATCTGGAACCAGACGGCAACTTCGACCGGGCGCGGAACGGGGGCCGCATGTGGCGTTGTCGCAACGCCTTCCGGCGGCGATGGGGGTTCGACTTCAACGGCAAATCCGTTGTCGTCCGCCATTGGTCGGACCTGTGTGCGACGGCCGTCAACTTCGCAATCGTCAGGCGAGCGGAACGTGATCTCGTGAAACGGGAGGACGACTGTGACGCGACGTGCGTCCGACAGGACGACGACATCCAATATTGCGCGGATCAGCGCAGGGTCCGAATCGGAGACCTGGTATTGAACCGAGCGGAGCAGGTACTCGGGGAGTTCATACTCGCGCCGCAGCCAGTCAGTGAAGCCTGCCAACCGACGGGCCTCCAGATAGCCGACAGGCGCGATCGTCGCGTTTTCATAGGGAAGCAGAACGTCGAATTCATCGGTCCCGGGCGTTTCTGCGGAGAGTTCCCGGGGCTGGGCTGGCCGGTCCGGATCGGGACGCGGTTCCTGCGCCTGGACCACTGTAAGCCACAGACAGTGACCTGCCAGGAGTGCAGCCAGCCCCGTCGCCCCCATGCCCGGCGCGGTACGGGGACGGAGTTGCCAGCCCGCCAGCAGATCACGTTGCTGAACCCAGCGTGACGGGAGCAACCCGCCGGCAATGAGTCCGAGCAGACCGCCTCCCGCGAGCGGCCCATACTCGTGAGGCACACTGAGCGCAGTGAACAGAGTTGCGGCGGCAGTGATTGCAAGCAGTGCGAGTGCCTGCCGCCCTGCCACCCGCCGGACGGCGACGGCACACGCCAGGCAGACGACTAACGACAGTTGCGCCAGGCGGTTGGCCGTTCGCAGGTCCCAGGTGTTCAGTGACAGTTCGTATGGCGGATCCAGGGAGAGGAATGTGACGCTGGGGGTGGCGTCGGCCGTCTGAGCCGGTGCCGGATCTGGTCCAACGAGCACATCGCGCCAGGCGGATTTGGAAAACGGGTTGAACCATGACCTGTCCCCTGATAGAACCCACGGGGCGAAGAGTCGCTGCGGCCATGAAGGTTCTGACGCACACGGTCCGAGCGCCGGGTCCAGCGGAGAGCCGGCGATCGAGTGCCCCAGAGGCAGACCGATGCTCCATCGCAAGCTGACGACCGGGACATTCCAGCGCGGGAGCGGAACATGATACCGGTTCTGCATCCACGCCGAGCCGGTCGCGGCCGGCGTACGGAAACGGACCAGAATCTGATGAGCGTCCGGGGGCAGCGGAGCCAGGCTGACAGTGTGGTCGAGGACCTCAGTGGCATGTGCACGACCGTCAACGAAGACGGAGTCCAGCGTGGCGGGATCCGGCAACTGGAAATTCCAGTTGGCCGATTCCACGTTGCCGGACCACGTGTAGCGGGCATCATGCGACAGCGCGTCAGACCCTGACGTGGAGAGCAGGGAGTGAAGGGTGAGTGAGAGCGCCGGCCGGCCTGGCGATTCCGGGACCAATCTGGAGGGTTGGCGGCCTGGCGTGCTCACCGCGCCCGTGCCTACCGGAGAGGCTGCGTCGTCCGCCAGCGTGGCATTAATGACGATTTCGCCTGACGGCGAGGCGCCATCAGCGATATACCATGTCAGACCGGGATCGGCGGCCGCCAGCCTGAGCAACTGCAGATGCGGCGCCCAGTTGGAAGGCAGCTGCGTGCCTTCGATCGGACGTGGAGAGGCGTCGCGAGCAGCCGAAATGCCGCTTACTGCCAGCAGAACCTGCCAGTCGTCGGCATCGAGCGGAACAGGAAACGCGGAAATGCGCAGGGGAGAGGCCGGCCGATCCATCCACCGCCCGGTAATCTCAACCTGTTTTGGCAACTGACTCTGCAGCGCCTGTCGAAATTCGATCGACAAGGTCGCCTTGTCGCCGGAGCGGGATACGCCCCAGTGGCTGATTCCGGATTTATCGATGTTCGCCGAAGGGTACACATCGACGATGTCACACGCGGACGGCAGTTCCAAGGTCGTGCGAAACGTGCTGCCCGTTCGTGCCTGCAGGCTGACAACGGCGCGGAACCGTGGACCGTCGATCGTCGATGTGATGTGTGTCGCGACGAGCGCCGTGATCGACGTCTGCGGCTGGCCGACGTGAACGAAAATGCGTCCGTCGGGGCGGAGTTCCTCAAAAGACCAGTCGGTCCCCGACTCATCGAAATTGACTGTGGACTGCCGAAGTCCATCGATGTTCAGTGATTTGAGTGTAAGCGGCCGGTCCACATCGACACGTCGAGTACCACGCAGAATGATCCCTCCCTCGAGGGACACGACCGGCAGCGGCGCATCATCGTCCCGCGACGGGGGGAACTCTCCCGCGATGCGAAACGAGCCGAGTCTGCCCGGCTCAGTATTCGGGAGCGACACGACGAGCCGCTGGAGATCTCCGGTCTGAAAAATGCGGGCGGGCAGACTGGTTGCCGCTGAGTAAGTCACCGTCGGATTTCTCAATTCCGCAGGCGCCAGGAACACGATCTCGCTGGCCGAGTCATCGAGCGACTGGATGGAGAACTCGGACTGGATGCGGTTCCCATCCGGGCGAATTGTGTAGACAATGGATCGATCGCACAGCAGATCGGGCGCCGGCGGCGAATCCGACTTCCGCAGCGTCCAGACACACTCGCTGTGTTGGCCGAGTTCGACGGTCCAGTGCATCCATCCGTTCCGTTCGGCGGGCTGTGGTTCCCGGACGAGCCCGTGGGAACTTTTCAGTCGCCAACCCGCGGGAACCGTGATCTCGCACCGCGACGCGGCAGCCGCCGGGATTCGGACTGGAAACTCCACGCGATCAAGGATCGAACGGCCTGCGAGCGACCAGCGACCCGTCAGGGTGCCGGCTGAGTGGTCGACATACAACAATGTCCGGCCATACGGATCCGTGCCATACACCGCAGGGACTCCTGCCGATGTGACGTCGGTGAGGACCACAGACATTGCACCCAGTTCGATCAGCGGTCGCGTTCCGTCCGGACGGCGCACCGTTGCGTTCCACGACCCTTCGAGCGCGAAGTCGCTCGTCAATTCCGCGCGATAGAGCGCGTGTTCGACGTAGGCCGTTGGCCGCACGCGGGCTGGATCGGCAGCCTGGTCCCGCAGGAATTCCGTGAGGATCGGCGTCGGCACGGGGTTCCATTGTCCCGTCGGCCACGCCTGGGGCGCGTTCGACGGGACATACGCCTTGCGCGGCTGCGAGATGTCCTGTTGCGCAACCGCGTCCAGCGACACACCTGTCATCAGGAACAGGGAGAGCAGCGCAAGGCGCACGGGCCGGCAACGGCGCCTGCCGTCTCCGGAGCCGGCAGTGGGAGCTGCCGCGGGGCGCGACATCACAACGTCCCTCCCGAATCGGACGTGCCCACGGAGCGGTAGACCGCGGTTCGCGCGGGAGGGGAAGAAGCGGAACTGGCGCCAGTGGATCGGAGTTCATGGTCGACGCGCGGCGGCCCGGCCACTGCCGACTCTGAAGGAGCCAGCGCCAACCGGCGGCGCGTTGCCGTGTCGAACATCGTTGCGATGGCCGCCAGCAGCAGTCCCAGCAACGCCGGCTGCAGCAGGAGTTCCATCAACTCGAGGTGCCACACGCCGGCCAGCGCGAACAGAAACCCGAGAAAGATCAGCGAGAACACGTTTCGCGTGGCGGGCACTCGCCCGAACAGGAACCCGAGGAACAGCGTCAAACCGGCGCCGATCAACACGATCAGCGATTGCGACAACGCGCCACACGTGGCGCGCGCCACAGGGCCCAGCGCGTGGTAGGCGTAGCTGTTCCCGCGTGCCGACTGAAACTGCGGGTACTCCGACGCGGGAAACAGGTCGATACGCCGCTGCTGGTATTCCGGAGTGGACTGACGCATCCAGACGGCCACCCGACGTTGCCACGTGTACTGGGGCGCCATATTGGGTGGTGGTTCAAACAACTGGCTGCCGGTGGGCAGCACGACTTCAAACCAGGTTTCGTTGACCCAGACCTTGCCGGGGAACCTGGGAAACTCGATCGAGCGCCGCGCGATCAGTCCCAGCGGTCCGTGCGACGGAGACTGGTACTTGACCGAGAGCCGTCCGGACGACTGTTCTCCCTCGGCGGTCGGCAAATCGAGCGTGTACTTGTCCAGCAGTCCTTCGATCCGGACGGCCTGGCGATCGAGTTCAAGCACCGCTCCATCCCAGCGGAATTCGACGGGACTATCGGCATGCGGCAGCATGATCAGCAGCCGTGACGGCGCATCCTGAACGACATACTCCGCCAGCGTAATCGCCTCGCCTTGCTGGCCAAATCGTGTCAGCAGAAACGCGGAGTGAATCGTGTACTGCTGCGGGACGTTGAGCAACGACTCGTCGAGCGTCAGTCGGACTTCGGACCGTTGTTGCAGGGTCTGCCACGCAACGCCTCCGGAACGCGGCGCCAACGACGTCCAGCCCTGTTCGGAATCGTCGAGGCGGATCCGTTCGGAATCTCTCGTGCTGATCACGATTCTGCCGAACTCGGCATCCAGCGTGCGCACAATTGGCAGTTCGAATGGCGCCGACTGCTGCACGCTGGCGGCCGGCACCGGCCACACATAATCGATGAACAGGTCAAACTGGCCATGTCGCGGCGCCGGCAGCGGGATGCGCAAATTGGCCCCGGCCCGTTCCGCAGCAAGCACAGTCCCGTCGTCCAGGCGGAACAGCACAATACTCTCCTCGCCCGGTCCGAGCCGTTCGATCCCCGGAGGAAGCAGTTCGTCAATCGCGGGGGGCAATTCCAGCAACAGGGAACTCACCTCGCCGTACGAAACGGCGTACGACACACGCTGCACGACATTGACTGCCCCGCGGCGCAGCTCCACAACCGACACATTCGATTCGGTCGAAATCGTGCGCGAGTGTTCGACCCAGCCGATGGGAAGCGGCGCCGGTGATGCCGCCAGGGAAAACCCGAGCACCGTTGGCTCGGCGAACCCGGCCGGGATCCCAACGACGGCCGTGGCCGGAGGCGGCAGCTTGTCGGGCGGGTCGGATGTTTCGGCCAGGAACGGCTCCAATTTCATGCCGCCCGCAATAAACACGGCGCCGGGTTGCGTGGCCGCCCCACCGAGCCGGGGGACCGTCAGGTCGAATCCGGATTCGTCCGGCTGGATCACGCGGACGAACGGCACGATCAGCCGCAAACGCACCGTTTCGGTCGAACGCCCCACAACCGGCTGGGAAAACTGAAGGCGGATCGTGCCGGGCGGCAGTGCAGTTCCCCCGGCGACCACCGTGGCCTTGAGCGTCGTCCGGTCCAGGCCCGACTCGACCTGCACGTCCACGACCGCACTGTTGCAGCTCCAGCCATCGTTTCCACGAGTGGGCCATTCGATCAGCAACTCATCCACGACTCCGGCCAGCACCGAGACCTGCGCCTCCAGGTACAAATCCGCCTGATCCGTGTCGAGCCGCAGATAATATCGCGGCGTGGCAATGAGTTTCGGCTGGATGCGGGAAACCTCGACGTCCAAACGAAATGGCTGTCTGCGAAACTCAAACGCCTTGAGAGCCGTCTGACTGACAGGATTCGTCTCCTGCAGTCCACTCCCGACCTCTTCGAGACAGTTGACGTCATAACCATCGAAGGGTTGCAGTTCGACTCGTCCCTGCTGAATTCTGGCAGCGGCCAGTTCCAGTCCGTCAATCAGAATGACGTCTCCCGACTGTGGAAACGGCCTGGCGAATTTCCACTCGAGTTCGAATCGTCCCGACATCGGCTCATCCAATTCGACCTGAACCCATCCCGGTCGTTCCTCCATCTCGAAATGCCGCAACAGGGCCGGGGGCTGGTTAATGCCCTTCTTCCGCCCGATTGAACCGAGGCCGAACTGCGTGTCGGAGGGCATTCGGACCTCAATCCGCGTGACGGTTCCCTGCTCGACATCGCATTGCTGTGCTGCCACAAGTTCCAGTTGACCTCCACTCCGATGGAGGTCGAAAGAGGTGATGAACGTCGAGAGCGACAGTGACTCGTCGGTGTGCGGGCGCCAGGAGAGGTCGAGGCGCTGGCCCATGACATTCAGGTCCACCTCCTGGTCGCCTGATTCCAGGACGTGAACGGGCACCGGCGTTCCCGACTTTGCCGTGACGACGACAGGTCCTCCCGGAATACGCAGTACACACCGGGGGCGGAACAGATCGGGCAACTGAGGCAACCGCAACTGCAACTGTTGCCCGGCAGGACTCTGCTTGAGCGGAACGTCGAACTTCAATTCGAGCCGGTGCGTTCCCTGTCCGTTCAAGGACCAGTGCAGTCCGTCCTCCGCGGGTCCCCCGGTCCGGGGCGCCTGGTTGCCGGGTCCCTCGTACTTTGACTCGTGGACGTGGGCCTCGTGAAGCGCGAGCGGTACGTCGTACCATCCTTCCGCGCGGGTGACTTCGATCGTGATCGACACTTTGAACTCGGCCCGGTCGCCGACGATCTCGCCATCGAGCAAGAGCCGGGAGACGTAGACCGCCGCGGTTGCCGGTCGCCCGTCCCCCTGCAGGTGTCTGAGAAACTCAGCACCTGCCTGGATTGCGTCGTCGACGGGAATCGCGCGAAGCCGACCGTTTTCATCCGGGTCGAAGAACACATCGCCCGCCCTGTCCGACGACGGCTTGATCGGGTGAGTCGGTCCCTCAGCAAGCTTCGGTGGTACGGTGCCGGCCGGCGGAGTCGGTGTCGCCACCGGCGGGCTGGTCTGCCCGATGGCCAGCAGGCCGTACAACAGCGGCAGGATCACCGAGGACATCACCACGCGTTCTGCCTGTGGCTCAGAGTTCAGTTCGAATTACGAGTTCAGGTTCGGCTGCCTGCGCTCGCCGACCCATGTGGCCGGCGCGCAACAGGGCGGCGCGACGCTGCGCGTCCCGGACCGGATTCCACGTGCCGAACGGCAGATGAGAGGGGATCCACATCCACGCGCTCAGGCAATCATATCTGCGCGGGAGGCGGGGAGAAAGAACCAAACACGTCCGGCACGTCGATTTGCCGACTTGCCGCGATGCGCGTAACGAGCTGCCCGGCCGGAGGTTACGCGAGGAGTGGAACCACTGCCGAGTGCAGCGGCGTCCCGTTCGTGGCCAACAGGTCGGGACGTAGCAGATCAAACAACCCACCGTCGGTCCGCGTGACGCGGCCGCCTCCTTCGGTCACGATCAGCACACCGGCGGCCATGTCCCACGGATGCAGGCTGGTGGACCAGAACGCGTCGACGCGTCCGCACGCGACCGAGCAGAGGTTGAGGGCTGCCGAACCGGTCCGCTGGACATGTTGCGCCGCTTCCAACACGCGCAGAAAGCGCTGCACGGCAGGGTCCGCGCGCGTCGTCTTCACGGGCAGGCTTGCCATACAGAGTGCCTGTGACAAGTCGGATGCCTGGGAGACGTGGATGCGACGCCCGTTCAGCGTCGCCCCCTGCCCGGCCGCGGCAGAAAACAATTCGTCGCGGTTTGGGTCGTAGATGGCGCCCGCGATGAGTTCGCCCCTCTCTTCCAGCGCCACCGAGACGGCATAGTACGGGAAGCCATGCACATAATTCGACGTGCCGTCAAGCGGATCGACAATCCACCGACAAGGAGACTCGTCCGGTGCGGAAACATGCGGCAAATCCTCTTCGCCGAGAAAGCAATGGTCCGGAAATCGTTCGTGGATATACTCGAAGATCGCGCGCTGGGACGCAACGTCCGCCTCGGTGACCAGATTGCTGGGACTCTTCTCGCGGGCGGTGAACTTTGTTCGCCAGTCCTGCAGGATGCGGCCGCCCAGACGGGCCGCTGCCTGTGCCGTCGTCAGATACTCCATGTGACAGGCGCCTCAGCCTCGTGCGAGCGGCTGCTGCCAGCTCGCCTTCAATTCTTCGATGGTTGTATCGACGACGCGCTCGGCATCTGCCTTGCGCCGAATGAGGAGTTTTCCCGATTGGTTGACGATTCCCAGGCGGACGGCGCGTGAGTCACCTTCGGGCGGAGTCATCATCACCTCGAACGACGCCGCATCCTCTGCCGCCACCTCGATCAGGAATCTCGTATTGCTTTCCGAGAAGAGGAGTACGGATGGATCATTGATTCCGCTTCGCGCCGCGAGCGCCGCAAGGTCAATTTGGGCACCGAGTCCGCCAGCGAAGCACACCTCGGCCAGTGCCACGGCAAGTCCACCTTCGCTCAGATCATGGCACGATTTTACGCAGCCGAACCGAATGGCCGAATGGATTGCCGCAAACAACTCCGGTGCTCGAACCGGATCGACGTGTGGAATCCGTCCGTCTCCGATTCCATGAATCATCGCATAGTGGCTGCCTCCGAGTTCCTCTTTCGTGTCTCCCACGAGATACAGGACGTTTTCCGCCTCCTTCAGGTCCATCGTGACGGCCTGCTCGATGTCGTCGATCTGCCCGAGTGCGGTAATCAGCAGTGACGGCGGAATGGCAATGGTCCGCTTGCTGCCGGACTGGTCGACGAACGTGAATTCGTTGTTCAGCGAGTCCTTCCCGCTGACGAATGGCGTCCCGAAGGCGAGGGCCGTGTCATGGCAGCCGAGGGCCGCCCGCACCAGCGAACCGAGCGTCTCCGGCCGGTCGGTGTTCCCCCAGCAGAAGTTGTCGAGGATGGCGATGCGTTTGGGGTCCGCGCCGACCGCCACGCAATTCCTCACGGCCTCGTCAATCGCCGAGGCGGCCATCCAGTACGGATCGATGTCCCCGTAACGGGGATTCATTCCGCAGGCGATGACCAGACCGCGGCGCGAGCGGAGGTCCGGGCGCACCACGGCTGCATCTGACGGGCCGTCGTTGGCGGCGCCCACCAGCGGCTTGACCACGCTGCCCGACTGCACTTCGTGATCGTACTGGCGGATAATCCACTATTTCGAGCAGACGTTGAGCGAGCCAAGAATGGCCTTCAAGGGAGCATTGTAACGCGGCTCGTCTGCATGACGTGATAAGGAGATGAGGGGATCCGGGGATGAAGAGATCTGAGAACTCCCCGCATCTCCCGCTCTCCTCAGCTCCTCATCGCGCCGATCGTGGCTGAAACATGTATCGGCGCGCACCGGCAATTCAAACACGGCCTCCCTCACTACCGGCGGCCGGCCGTCATGCAGGAACTGCATGTCCACATTGCCGACTTCGTGCCCTTCGTATTTGAGCACGAGCCGCCGGGTATCGGTGTATTTGCCGATGATCGTTGCTTCGACCCCTTCGGACGCGCAGAGCGCATGGAATTCTTGCCACGACTCCGGCGGCACGGCCAGCACCATCCGTTCCTGTGCCTCGCTGATCCAGATCTCGGTATAAGACAGCCCGGCATACTTGAGCGGTGGCTTCTCCAGCCAGACTTCGGCGCCGGTGTCCGCTCCCATTTCGCCCACGGCACTCGATAATCCGCCGGCGCCGCAATCGGTGATGGCGTGATACAGGCCACGGTCCCGCGCGGCGAGAATCACGTCCATGAGCATCTTTTCGGTGACGGCGTTACCGATCTGCACCGCGCCGCCGGAAACCGACTCACTCTCGTGCGTCAATTCGGCCGACGAAAACGTCGCGCCATGGATGCCGTCGCGCCCCGTTCGCCCCCCTGCGGCCACGATGTAGTCGCCGGGGATCACTCGTTTTTCGCTCTTCCCTACCGGGATCAGTGCCACGTTGCCGCAGTACACCAGCGGGTTGCCGAGGTAGCGCTCGTCGAAGTAGACGGCCCCGTTGACAGTCGGAATACCCATGCGGTTGCCGTAATCGCGCACTCCGGAGACGACGCCGTGCATGACGGCCCGCGGATGCAAGACTCCCGGCGGCAATGTATCGAATGGCGTGTCCGGCGGAGCAAAGCAGAACACGTCGGTATTGCAGACCGGTTTCGCGCCAAGCCCCGTCCCCAGCGGATCGCGGATCACGCCCCCCAGGCCGGTGTTCGCCCCGCCATAGGGCTCCAATGCGGAGGGGTGATTGTGCGTTTCGACCTTGATGCACACGTCGTGCTTGTCGTCGAACCTGACAATGCCGGCATTGTCCCGAAAAACACTGACACACCAGTCGTCCGGCCCCAACCGGCGGCGAATTTCCCGGGTGGCGGCGAAGATCGTTTCCTTGAGCATGTTCGTGAATTGCCGTTCGCCATGCTCGTCGCGGTAACGAATGCGCCCGGCCAGCGTCTTGTGGGAACAGTGCTCGCTCCACGTCTGGGCAATCGTTTCCAGCTCGATATCCGTCGGTTCGCGGCCGAGGTCCCGGAAATGACCCTGGATCGTCTGTATTTCCACGAGGCTCAAATACAACTGCCCATCCCGGCTGAGTCGTTCCAGTTCGGCAGCGGACATTCCGCGGATCGGCGCCCTCACAAGCTGAAAGCCGTACTTCCCCCCCAACGACAGGCTCGTGAGCTGCAGCGGCCCGCGCAGGACCTGCTCGATGGCGTCGTTCGAGAGCACGCCTGTGCTCAACCGTGCGATGTCGGCGTCGGCAGCGTCGCGATTGACCAGATACTTGCGACACGTCGCCACGCGTGCCACGCTCAGGCCCAGGTCCCGCAGCGCTGCGGCCGCCGTCTGCCCGACGTTGTCGGTCACACCCGGCTTCAGCAAGACGTTGAGCAGCGTCGAGTCGCCGTCGTCGCCACCGCGTGTGGGGAGACGTCTCGTCACGGCCGTCTCGACAATGCGGTCTGCCAGGAGCGGCGCCGCGAAACGGTTCACCGCAGCCTCATCGAGTTCACCTTCGATCAGGAACGACCGCGCTGCCTGAACCCGGGTGACCGATCCGGCGCCCAAGGCGCGGGTCTCGGCAAGAATCCGTGCCGCTTCACGATCGACCTCTCCCTCGACCGGTCGAATTTCAATCTCCCAGAGCATGCGTGCCGTCCTGGATCCCGGAGTTGCCAGCCAGACGCGAAACCGCGCCCGATCTTAATGCAGCAGCGCGGATGAACGAAGGGAGCGGGGCCGCGAGCAGCCGTCATTCCAATGGGCAGTTGCTGCAAATGGCAGTCACCAAGTCCGCGACGTACGCAACTCGATGGAGCGGAACAGGTTACTTGCCACTCGCGGTCGCGGATTCCTGTCTTGGCACACTGCGGATGCCCTTCTAGAATCCCGCCCCGTCCCTGGTGTTCCCGGATGAATTCGACCTGCCGCGCTCCGCATGCCTCGAATCGGCCGACTGGCGCAATTCGCAATCACCCTGCTGCTGGTGCAGGCGTGTCTCGCCTCCGGCTGCGTGCATCGCCGACTGACGATCCGCACAGACCCCCCCGGCGCTCTGGCCGAAGTGGATGGTGTGTCACTGGGACCGACGCCGGTTTCAACGGATTTCACCTATTACGGTACCCGCGAGATCAAACTGTCGCTGCCTGGCTACGAAACCCGGACGGAATGGCTGCCGATCCCGCGACCCTGGTATCAGGTCTTTCCGATCGAATTCTTCGCCGACAATCTTCTGCCGTTCCAGGTGACCAACCGGCACGACTACACCTATCGGCTGCAACCCCGAGGCCGGGGATTGGACGAAGAAAGCCAGCTCTACGACCGGGCCCGCGGGTTCCGCTCACAGGCCGAGATCCGTCAATAAGGGCTGCGCGCCGCCGCGACTCGACCCGCGTGACCTGTCTGCCGACGACGAATGCCGATGCCTATTTTGCGGCGGCAATTTTCTGCAGCAACTCGGCCTCGAACTCGTCGCCGCGGTCCGCATAGGGACGATTCTGGAGATACCAGGACCCCCATTTCCGAACGAGGTCCGCGTGCCACGTGGCCGTGGCCGCCAGTTTCTGATCTTCGGTCGCATTCTCGGGCAGGTTCAAATGCGGGTCTGCCGCTTCGCCCAGTCCATTGGGTTTGCGCGACAGCCAGCACAAGGCGTTCCGGGCTTCAATCAGCACACCCAGGTCGGGGTCGTCGAGCGCATTGATCAGCAGCCTGGCGAGACTGAAATCGTCGGTTCGCCCCAGCGCCCAGAGCGCCGTCCGGCGCACCTCGGCGCTGGGATGCCGGGCGTACCGGACCAGGAGGTCTTTCTGGCCGATCAGTGTCCTGCGATCAGTAATTTGAACCTGTTCGACGATCTGTTCCTGCAAGTCCTTGAGGTCAACGTCGCCGGGTGCCTCCAACAGTTTCAGGAGGTCGTCGAGTGACCCGAGGCTCTTCTTGACCTGGCCGTCGCGACCGATGTTCCCAATGTCGTCCAGGCCTCCACGGTGACCTTTGGCCAGGCCTCCGCCAATTGGATCGGGGGGAATGGTCTTGTTGATGATGGCCCCCGTCGACCGTGTGAGGAACAGCGTGACAAAAGCCGTGTCGCGCACGTGGAACGTCGAGATGCTCCAGTGTCCGTCCGCCTGCTGCTTCGGGAGCAACTCGTTGGCGCAGCCCTCGAACCAGTTAAAGCGGCCGAATTGTTCGACCCCGGCCAAGGCAGCAGCGCGTTCAAACGAGTAGTAGTAATAGTCCGCGTAGTGCGGGTCCCCTTTGGTGGGCGCAACGCGCGTCCCCGCCCAGCCGTAAGCCCGTTCGATCGACTGTTTCAGTTGGTCGATGTTTGTGGTTGTCGTCGTCGGTTTGATCGGGCCCCCTTCCTCCGTCGTCTCATTGACCTTCGACAGATCCACCTTTTCCAGCACTCCAAAACGCTCCCTCTGCACGGTGTTCCGCTCCTGTTTCAAACCCAGCAACTGGGCCAGCGTGTCCGCACGGCCGGGAAACGCGTGACGCGCGCAGATCAGCATGCTCCCGATGGCGGCCAGCGTCAGATTGATGCTGGATCCACCCCGTTCATAGCCTTCCTCGGTCGTCGGGACGTAGCGAAAACCTCCGTCGGAATTCTGCGTGGCGATATGCCAGGCAATCCCCTGGTCCCAGACGGTGACCGGAACTTCGACGCCTGCCCGCGTCGCGGCCCACAGTCCGAGCAGTGCGTACTGCGTCACGCTGGTGTCGCCGTGACCCTGCCGGCCGGTGGGATAATCCCACCCACCGTTCGGGAGTTGTTGCGCCATGATGTATCTGGAGATGGCTTCGATCTGCGGGCGGAACACCGTGGCGTTGGAGTCGGCGAGCAACGTCGCTTCCACGCCAGCCTGATAAATATGATGCTGGCCAGGCGTGTATTCACCGTTCTTCACCCGGTTCAGCACCACTTGAATCGCGCCTTGCAGCGCGGGAGAGTTGAGCGGCACGTGCGATTTGACCAGCGCGAGCGCGGCGAGCGCACTGACCCCCTCGTCCCTTTCGTCCTTGAGATTTGTCTCGAGGTATCCGGCTGCCTTGGCAATCGCCTGCTGGACGCGGACGTTGAGGGCGCTGTCCTGAGTCTGGGCCACGGCGCGTCCGGGCGCGCATGCCGCCGCGACGCAGCAGGCAAAGCCGGCCAAGCTCAGACCGCAAAGGCGACTCGAAGCGTATCGTGACCACATGGATTGACTCCCGGTTGCCGCTGAGTGATCGCAACCTCCACGACGATTCTACTGCGCCGCAGAGCGAATGGGTATCCCGGCGACGAGGCGAGAGGGGTTACGCTGGAATGCCCCAGATGTACCGCCCGGCGTCTGGCCCCGCCATGAACAACAGGTCCACAATCGACAACGCCGGCTCAAACGCGGAGCGGAGTTGGGGGTAGGGCGGGTAATGATAAGCCATGTATTCGACGGTGATCCCGTACTGCCCCAACAGCGATTCATCCAGGTAGTCGCGCGCCGAAGGGCCCGTAATGTAATGCGAAGCGCCCACCTGCTGCAGGATCGACAGCAGCCGTGCCGTCCGGCGCCCCTCTGCCTGCAACCGGGAGGATCGCAGGAACCGTGTTGACGGCAGGGATATTCGTTCCGCGACCGCCAGGGTGAGGTCGATCACCAGATCCGCCAGATAGCGGTCCCGGCGGCGGTAGAAGGGTGCCAGCCACGACAGGACTTCGTCGAACCAGGGGGCGCGGCGGTAAGAGCATTCCAGCGTGCGGAGGTGCCTGGCCGTCCAGTCTGAATCCCAACAGATTTCGATGGTATGGATGGGCCGCCGCTCTGTCTGGCTGCCGCGGTGATGCACGGGAATCGTGATCCATTGCGGACCGGCCGGACCGAGTACGCGGTTGCGGTTTCGCCAGCCGCGGGCGTCGTACTGTACGTCGTCATAGAATACGAAAACGTCTGCCTTGCGAATCTGGTCGAAGTAACCGCGCCACGGCAGATAGCAGGGCTGCAGAATCGCACACTTCATGGACGCGTCTCGACATCTGGCGCTCCATCCGGTGGAGATGCAGCACTCGAGGAGGCGCTGCGCCGACCATCGGCGAACAGCACCAGCGTGCCGGCGAGAATCAGGAGCGCGCCGACCGACATCGCGGGCGACCACCGCTCCTCGAGATACACTCGCCCCAGCGCCGCGACCAGCACCACGGACGAGCAGGCGACGGTGTAGGCGTAGGCGACCGGCAGGTGCCGCAGGCAAAACGCCCACGCAACGAAGCCCGCCACGATGCTCAACCCGGCGGCCGACAACAGGAGCAAGCGCGACATGCCGATCCCGCCCGGGAGTACCTGCGCGGCGGCCGGCAACGAATCACTGTTCCGGAGCGCCGCCCGCAGCAGCACCTGGCCGAGTGAGGCCAGCAGGATCGACCCGGCCAGACAGGCGTTCCCCGTCAAGAACGATGGTGACACGGCGGCGTCTCCTCAGATCCGGTCGGTCGATCGGTCTCGCTTGAATGTGCGCTGCGCTCAGCCGAAATGACGTAATGTCCCTTACTGCGATACAGGCGATTGACGGTGCAGCCGGTCTGGCACAATTGCCGCTGCACTTCATCCGGCGGCACGAAGGACGAAGCACTCTGCCACCGCCGCGCAAACCGGTACCGGGGGAATACCGTCGAAACGATCTGCTGTCCCATTGTCATGAACTTCACAAACATCCTCAGCGGCGTTCCGGCCGTCTCGTTGTCGAACTCGGTCAACACGAGGCGGCCGCGCGACTGGGCCACACGCGCCATCTCGGCGAGCACGCGCCGACGGTCAGTGAGGTTTGCCAGCACTCCCCCGGCGACAACGGCTGCCATTGAGGCATTGGCGAACGGCAGCGCCTCGGCGTTCCCGCGGAGGAAGCACACATTCGAGAGCGATGCCCGCGCCGTCTCGCGTTTCGCAATCTGCAGCATTCCACGCGACAGATCGAGACCAATGATGCGGCAGGCCGGCAGCGCGCGGGCCAGTGCAATCGCCAGCAGTCCCGTTCCACAGCCGACGTCGAGCACCGTGCCGCGCATGTCGCTCAGCAGCGCAATCACCTGCCGCACCGCAGGTGCGCCGTAGTCGTCGCGCCAGGCGTGGTAAAACGGCGCCTGGACATCGTACCAGGCCGTCAGCCGGCCGGAGTCGATCTCAGGGCGTGCGTCCACGGCCGGCTCAGGTAGCGGGGAAATAACGGTCAAACTCCGCCTCCGGATACAACTGGCGGACATACTCCGGGCGATAGACCCGGAGGGTGAACTCAAACAACGGTCCGCCCCAGTCGATTTCGATGTGTCGCGACAGATCGCGGACCACCCAGTCCGTCGTGCGCCACGGGTCCTCGTAGTGCAGCGTCTCGTCCCGACGGTCGGCATCACAGTACGGCGAGAGAAAGTTGACGGCAATGCCGCACCGGCAGCAGTTGAACATCCTGCGAATCATGTCTTCGATGAACGCCTGCCACTCCGCGGGTACGACGCCGAGCCGCGGATTGAATGTCCCGCTCAGCACCACGAAATCGAACTGTTCGCGCTCGTCGTGCTTCCGGAAGTCCCGCAGGTGGAATGCCGCGCCGGGAAACTTTCGTCGGCATGCGTCAACAAACTCCGGGCAGACGTCAGTGCCGGAGTACGTGGCGCGCGGATAGCGTGTATCCAGGTATTCGCCGAAGTGGCCCAGTCCGCATCCGACCTCATGCACCGAAAACGCGCCGGGCTGCTGGTGAAAGGTGCGTGCCAGCCGGAAAAAGCGTTCCCGCTGCGTCGTCGCGTCGCGGTGTGACAGCGATCGCGGATCATCCCCGTAGTCCCGCCAGAGCCGCTGGTAGAACACCCGTTGCGCGTCGGCAAGCGATCCTCGTCGCGATCCCATGCTCAGGTCCCCTGCAACAGCGGCTGGTCCCGCCAGGCGGCCTCACTCCGGGGAACCGTGGGCTGCGGATCGGCGGCGGACTTGTCCGTCGTCGCTGCGATTGTGTAGCTCGGACGGTGCATGCTGCGCTCGAAGACCTGAGCGAGATACTCTCCCAGGATGCCCAGCGCGAACAGTTGTGTGCCGCCGAAGATCGCAGCAAGCGAGGCCAGAAAGGGGAACCCCGGCAGGCTCCCTTCCAGGAAATACGTCAGCAGGACGTATGCCAGGATTGCCGCTCCAAACAGCGTCATCACCAGTCCCAGCAGACTGGCTGCGCGCAGCGGCGCGGAGCTGAACGCCGTCAGCACCACCAGTGCCGTCCGGAGCAGGCGGGCAGGCGTATAGTTCGACCGGCCTGCCGCGCGGTCCCGGTGCCGGACGCTTGCCGTCGCGAAGCGGCTCGTGCCCCACGACAGCAGAACGTCGAGCACAACGGCCGGCCCGGAAAAGTCGGAAAAAGCGCGGCGAAGATTGGTCCGGAACGCCCGAAACGAGTTCACTGCCCGGGCCATTTCGCGGGAGGTGGCCGCCGCCAGCGCCTGCCGCAGCAGCCAGGAACCGAGGCGGCGGTGGCGTGCCTGCCGCCGCTCGATGGGAAGCCCGTAGACGAGGTCGACGTCCCCCTCGTGCAGTCGG
The DNA here is from genome assembly GCA_964633565.1 of uncultured Planctomycetaceae bacterium. Classification (GTDB taxonomy): domain Bacteria; phylum Planctomycetota; class Planctomycetia; order Planctomycetales; family Planctomycetaceae; genus CAZWGW01. Next base: position 13,425 of record CAZWGW010000001.1, on the reverse strand, counting down.
CTCACCAGCCGGGGCAACTGATCGGGCGGATGTTGCAGGTCGTCGTCCAGCGTCACCGTGGTGGCGTAGCGCGCCAAGCGGACGCCGCAGAGCAGCGCGTTGTGCTGTCCGGTGTTCCGCATCAGCGCGACGCCCCGCACGAGATTGGATGCGGCCGCATTCGAAATGACGCCCCAACTCTCATCCCGGCTGCCGTCGTCGACGAGGATGATTTCGTATGGCTGTTCCAGCCGGGTGAGCACGGCGTGGAGCTGATCAATCAGTTCGGGCAATGTGGCGGCTGCGTTGAAGACCGGTACCACAACGGAGATCCCGGGCGGCAACTCGCAGGCACAGCCTGTCGTGCTGGAATTCGTTCCGGCGGGCGTCATCATCGCAGCAGCCCCTCGCTGACTGATCCGGCCGCCGCCAGCACCGCCGCTTCTTCGTCGCCGCGGAGCGATTCTCCGCTCCATTCTAAGTATCGCGTGATCGCCGCCGCCACGGCGCGTTGCTCATCATCGGTAATCCCATAGTACATCGGCAGGCGGATCAGCCGCCGCGCAACGTCCTCCGTGACAGGCAGGTCACCGTCCCGGCCTCCAAGTTTCCGACCCATCGGAGACGTGTGCAGCGGCACATAGTGAAAGACGGCGTGAACCCCCACCGTGTGCAGGTGCTTCAGGAGCTCATCCCGCAGTGTTCCGCTCGGCAGCAGCATGTAGAGCATGTGGTAGTTTGACCGGCACTCCTCCGGGATGTGGGGCAGCCGCAAGTGACCGGCCTGTTCGAGCGGCCGGAGAAGGTGGCAATAGAACTGGTAGACCTCTTTGCGTCGGGCGGCGATCTCGTGGAGCATCTCCAGTTGCCCGTACAGGAACGCCGAACAGATCTCGCTGGGGACATACGAAGAGCCGATGTCGACCCACGTGTACTTGTCCACGTCGCCGCGAAAATACTGCTGACGGTTCGTCCCCTTGTCGCGGATGATCTCGGCGCGTGCGATAAAGCGTTCGTCGTTGATGCAGAGCGCCCCGCCTTCACCGCAGAGGTAGTTCTTCGTCTCGTGAAAACTGTAACAGCCGAGATGGCCGATGGAACCGAGCGCCCGCCCCCGGAAGAATGAATTGACCCCTTGTGCGGCGTCCTCGACGACGACCAGTCCGTGACGCCGGGCGACCTCCATGATGCGGTCCATCCGGCAACCGACCCCCGCGTAGTGCACGACGAAGACCGCTTTGGTCCGCGTGGTAATGGCCTGTTCGACCAGTTCTTCGTCGATATTCAGCGTGTCCGGCCGGATGTCGACCCACACGGGCGTAGCACCCAGCCGCGCCACGGCGGACGCGGTCGACACAAACGTGTACGACGGCATGATGACCTCATCCCCCGGACCGAGATCGCACAACATCGCCGCCATCTCCAGGGCGGAGGTGCAGGAGGGGGTGAGCAGCACGCGCGGCACGCGAAACCGCTGCTCGAGCAATTGCGTACACGAGCGCGTAAACCGCCCGTCTCCGGCCAGGTTGCCGTATGTCACCGCCTGCGCGATGTAATACAGCTCCTTGCCGCAGACGAACGGCTTGTTGAACGGGATCTGCGGATGAGTGTGCATGTGTCCGATCGCAAGAGCGCAGCATCAGCGCTCGCTGGCTGAGGCGCGCAGCCTGGTACCGCGCGCAACGATGCCGCAGGGAATCCACTGGGACAGAAGATGATCAGTGGTCCGCACGCGGTCCGGCGCGACACCGGGACCGCACGATCGGCAGAAGCCGGGAGAACAGAATCGGGTTTGTAACGCGCACCGCAGTGCGCGCAACGCCAGCGAGTCCCCTCATTGTGCACCTCCGCGCAACGAGACGGGTCAACAAAACTCGCAGACGCGGGCCGATGCTCTCTCCGTCGCGCAACGGAGAGCGGCTGCGTCAGCGAACGACCTCAAATTGATTCCGGCTGTGCTGTCATCGTCACGCACGCAAATTCACGTACGCGCGGGTCATGGCAAATGAGACGTCGAGAGGAACAGTCGTTCACGATACTGCATTCTGCTCAATCTGGCGTCAGAAGTCAAGCAATATGCAACATTTCCGGACGGACCGGAAATCGTTCACGGCCGTGCGACGGATCGTTGCGTCGGCCGATAGACTTCGACGTAGCACGCGAACGGGTCATCACGCACGCCATACGTGCGCACCAGTTCTCCGTTCATCGCCGCCGCGATCCGCTCGTCAACGCCGTGGCGGCTGATCACCAGAAGGTCGTAAGGGAATTTCTCCGCGCTGAAATACAGCGCAAAGGTCTCAGCCAGCATCGTCTGTCGACCGGCTGCCAGGAAGTCCAGAACGTACTCCCGGTCCACCGTATAGCGGACGTCGGCGGGCAGGTCCGCGAGGATGACGCGAGCGAAGGCCGGAGCGTTGTAGTTCACGTCGTTCCAGTGCGTCAGGTAAACCAGCGTCGTCCGCACGCCGGCGCCAGGCAACATGAGCGCCCCCAGCAAGAGGCCGATAATTGCATTCGCGCGCAGCCGGGCGCCATCGCTTTGCTCCAATCGCCCTGCCAGTCTGCGGATCGTGCCTCCCAGACACACACACAGCAGGGCCGTCGGGTAGCACCAGTAGTATTGTGTCGGGTGGACCCCGGCCATTGTTGCGAGCAGATAGACGCCCGAGGCCGCGAGTAGCGCGGCGACCCGCGGACCTGCTTCTCCCGAGCGTATGTAAAGCAGGACTGCGACGGTCCAGCCCCCCAGCAGCAGCCAGAATTGCACGCCACCGAGGTGTCCCGACATCATCCACGCCTGATACCGGAGCGACTCCCAGGGCAGCAGCATTCGCTGCAGGATTCCCGGACCGGATTGCACATGGTTCAGGAACTGGCCGCGAAACGGCTCGGGAAATCGCAGGATCAAAGGCAACCAGAGGGCAAAGACCACCATCGCGACGGCGACGACGATCGCCAGATCAACCAGCCTGCGCCAACCCGTTCCAGCGACGATCACCCAGCCCGCCGCCTGCAGCGCGTAGACGAACGCGAGCGGATGCGTCAATCCTCCGAGCCCGAGCAGTACGCCGACGGCCGCCAGCAACCGCGAGTCGCGCCGGTCATGCCAACGGGATACGAGCATTAGTACGCCCAGTCCGAACGCCGTACAGAGCATGTCGGGCCGTCCGGTGATGGCCGGAAAATAGAATGTGCGAAACAGCGAATACATCCCCGCCCCCCACAGGGCCGCCCCCTCGTCGCGGTAGAGCCGGCGACCGAGTTCATAAACCAGGCCGATTGTCGCCAGCGCCGCCACCCCCGATGCGATTCGCGCCGCCGCGTACGTGTCCGGCAGCAGTGCGAAGAAGACTGCCTGCCAGTAGAATCCAAGCGGCGGCTCGACAAAGAACGCCTCATCGGCGCGATAGAACACGCGCTGGGGGTCACGTTGCGGAATATGCGGCGCTCGCGGGATGCCCTCGTTGACGATCGTCCAGCCCGGCACGGAATAGAATTCCTCGTCCAGGCTCCCCGGTTGGCGCAGCATGACCGGCAGCCGCACTACGACGAACGCCAGCAGAATCATGCCCAGGATCAGCAGCGACGACCGGGGCCGCGATTCCGCGGCCGCGAGCGGCAGGGGACCGGCAACGGCCGGTTCTCTTGACGAGCGCTCACTTGAGTCAGTTCCGTGCATGCGGTGAATTCACAACGCCGCGCGCCGACCGGGGTGACGCCTCTCAATCTGTTCCATCCCGCACCCCCCGGCGGTGGGCAGCATTTTGTGCGGGCTGCAGCGCCCCTCGGGATTGAACACCTTCCGCAGGTCCTCCATGACGGCGATGTCCGTGCGGGTGAAGAGGTACCGGCGCGCCGGAGTTCCCACATCAGTCGCGGAATCGCCGCTGCTCTCTGCCCTCTGCTCCCGACTCTCGCCCCCATCCGGCTCGCACATGAACGAGATTTTCTCCACGCCGATTCCGTGCTCCCCTGTCACACTGCCGCCCAACTCGATGCACTTTGAGAGGATCTCGTCCCCTGCGGCGATCACGCGCTGAAGTTGTTCGTGGTTGCGCTCATCGAACAGCAGGATCGGGTGAATGTTGCCATCTCCGGCATGAAAGACATTCACGATGCGGATGCCGTGCTTCTCGCTCGTGCGCGTGATGAAGTCCAGGATCTCCGGCAGCTTCGTCCGCGGGACGACGCCGTCCTGCGTGCAGTAACTGGGGGACAGTCGGCCGATCGCGCCGAACGCCTGCTTGCGGCACTTCCACAGGAGTTGCCGTTCCTGCGGCGTATTGGCGGCCCGCACCTCGCGCGCACCGCGCTGGCGGCACAGTTCGACGATCTTCTTCGCCTCTTCGTCGACGGCCACCTCCAACCCGTCGACTTCGATCAGCAGTACGGCCCCGGCATCCAGCGGGAACCCGAAGTGAAACGCCGCTTCGAGCGCCTCAATAATCCCCTGGTCCATCATTTCCAGTGCGGCGGGGACGATCCCGGCGCCGATGATGGCCGAGATCGCCTCCGTCGCCGCGCGGACCGTCTCGAACACGCCGAGCATCGTGCGAAAGGCAGCCGGGTCGCGAGTGAGCCGCACCCAGACTTTCGTGCAGACGCCGAACGTCCCCTCGCTGCCGACGAACAGACCGGTCAGGTCGTATCCCGGCAGTTCCTCACAGGGACCGCCGAACTGCACGACCTCCCCGTCGGGGAGCACCACCTCTGCGCCGAGAACGTGGTTGACCGTCACGCCGTACTTGAGCGTGTGCGGGCCGCCGGAGTTCGTGGCGACGTTGCCGCCGATCGTACAGGCCCCCTGCGACGACGGATCGGGGGCATAGTGGCAGCCGGTCCCCTTGAGGTGCTGCGTGAGGTGGACGTTCACAAGGCCCGGCTCAACGACGGCGTAGCGGTCGCGGAGGTTGACGTCGAGGATGCGCTTCATCCGTGTCGTGCAGATCATCACGCCGCCGCCGACCGGCAGCGTCCCCCCCGCCAGCGACGTCCCGGCGCCCCGCGGTACGAACGGCACGTCGCATTCGTTGCAGGCATGAACGATGTCGACGACCTGCTGCGTGGACGTGGGAAACACGACAACGTCCGGCACGCGCTTCTCGACGACGTAGCCGTCGCATTCGTAGACGAGAAGTTCGTCAATGTCGGCGATCAGAGCGTCGGGACCGACGATCCCGCGCAGGCGGTCGAGCAGCCCGGCGACGCCCGGTGCGGGAGCGATCGATGCCAAAGTCCCGGCAGTAAGGGTCGTCATATCCCCCAATGTACGTGAAATGACCACTCCCGGTGAACCCAATCGCCGCGGGCGACGTAACTCGCCAACCGCCCGGGAAGGCGTCAGAATTCGCCGACACCTTCCCAGCGCCAGGCTGTCGGGTCGATGGCGATCGACCACTCAGCCGGATCCCGATCTACCTCCACGATCTCCCGAGCGGAGTCTGCACCAGTCGCCGAACGCTGCCCGGAGTCATGGAAGACCTCCAGCAATTCCCCGGTCTGCGGGTCCTCGAATTTCAGCATGTTGTTCTGAAACAGGCCGCCCGTCAACACCCACCGCACGCGATGGGCGCCGTGCGGCAGCTTGACCACGTAGATCACATTCTTGACGAGGTCATCCCCCACCGTACCGAGCAGGCGGTCGTCGATCGACAGCTCGCCGTGATCGTTGTTGACGCCCCCCGCGGCGTGCCAGATTTTTACCGTCATGTCGCGCGGGATCTGGACGTAACCGGCCATTTCGATCCGCACGTCGGGAAACGGGGCGTCGGCACCGTGGAACCGCGACCGGATCTCGTCCGCCGCCAACAGCCGTCCATGGTGGTAAAGGTAGACGATGCCTGCCTTTTCGCCGTTAACCGTCGAACCGCCAATCAGTCCCGGTGTCACTTGTTTCGCAAGAGTTAAGGAATCGTCACTGAGCGCGGCGAGCAGCCGGGCACGGGCGCTGGCCCGCTCCCGGGCGGCGCGCTCGTCAATCTCGTCGACTTCACGGAAATAGTCCTGTACGGCACGGCGAAGTCGGTCGTGCGGTGCAAGTTCGCGCAATGGCGCCGCAGGGACGACCAGAACCTCAAGTGCCTCAACGACCTTGAGCGGCGTTTCGTCGGCAGGCAGCGTCTGCCGGAGAAGCCCTCCGGGGCCATCCGCGCCAACTGTTCCGGTTGAAACGCCGAGGAGTCCTGTCATCGCAGTCAGCAGGAGCACTCGCATGTCCGTTCTCCCATGATGTGTTTCCGGGGCGACGCCCGCCGAGGCCGCCGTCTGATCGACGGACAATTCCGATCGATGTTGGAGTGAAAACCGCCCGGAGCGACAAATTGGGCGGGCACGGCCGGCCGTCCGAGGCGCTCGCAGTATCGGGGGTCAAGATTGGCTTTGACGAGGAAAAGTGGTGTTTGCCGATGCAGTGCGATGCGCTGTGGCGCAGAAAACGGGCTTTTCCTGTCATTCGAATCCTGCTATCACCCGCACCCCGTCAATGGCTCACTCCCTTCAGGACGAGCGGGTTGCCCATGTACCGGAAGCTGTATCACCTGCTGCTCGTGGCGGCTCTGGTCGGACTTGCGACGGCCGCATCCGGCTGTAATTCCCTGAAGGACGCCTGGGACAATCGCGGCGTCCCGGGCCAGTCCGAACCCTAGGAACCGGTCGCGGCCACAGGTCAGTGTCCACCACGCGCACCATGAAACACCGGTTCGCACCCCGACCTATGCTGGTGATCTGCGGCGCTTCCTGTGCGCTGCTGCTTTCGGGATGTGCGCTGGGACGCAAGTGGTTCCAGATGGACAGTAATTCCGGCATGCCCTCGATGGGCGTCGAACTGCGCGCCGAAAACGACGCGCCGGTCGAAAACTCACGCGTCCAGGACTCCACCAGTGACGTTGGGTCAATCCGGCCAGCGCGGCTGGCGGAAGAGAAGCCGCGCAGTCTGCTTCCGGACTGGTTAAGGCTCGGCGGCCGGCATGAGCCGATCCCGCTGCCGACGACTGCCTCGGCCGAACTGGATGCGAGCGGAACGACGTCAATGGGTCCGCGCGAAGACTTCGACTGAACAGTCTGCTCCGGCTGCCTGAACCTTCGGCTGCCGCCCGTGATGGGTGCTGTGCGTTCCGGCGGATCAAACCGGGTTGACCGGTAACCGTTGACGTTTGACAAATTCTGTCAATTCGCTTTTTCGGAAGACGCCGGTCGTGGCGCCCGCGCATTGAACGCAACTGGCCCCCAGCGCGGAGCCGTAACGCAGGCAGTCGTCCACAGGCGCCTGGTTCATGACGCCAAACAGGTAACCGGCCACAAAGGCATCGCCGCCGCCGGTGGGGTCCACCTGGACGACGTCATGTGCCGGGATGTGCAGAGTGGATTCGCGGTTCATCAGCCACGCCCCCGCTCGTCCGCAGGTGATAATGACCGTTGCAGACCCCGCTTCGCGAAAGTGTGCGGCCTGCGCCAACGGCTCGTTGTGTCCTGTAATGACCCGGGCTTCATCAGTATTCGGCAGGAACAGATCGGTCAGTGGCAGGACCGGCTCCAGCATCCGGCCGACGTCTTCATCCGCAACGACCACGTCCAGGACGGTTGCCACACCTGCCGAGCGCGCCGTGCGGAACAATGCCGCAACGCTGTCTCCGCTGAGCGCGGCGTTCAGGCCGAAGCCGCCGACATAGAGGGCGCGACTGCACCGGATCGCGTCGGCAGAGATCTCGCGCCCGGTGAATTCCGCATTGGCGCCGGCCGCATGGATGAACCGGCGATCCTGCCCGCGGACATTGATGACCATGGTCGTCGCCGTCCGGGCGGTCCGCGAAAACTGCACCTGGTCGCATGACACCCCTTCGGCGGCCAACACGTTGCAGACATGCCGCCCCAGGACGTCGTCCCCCACACGACCGGCCACGCAGGCAACCAGTCCCAACCGCGACAGGTCCACTGCGACGTTCGAAGCGCAGCCACCGATCGTGAGATCGATCCGGTCCGTCATCGCGAGTTCACCTGGGGGCGGAAGGCCGGCGATCGGCGCACAGACATGATCGGCCACGATCAGCCCGGCGCACAGCACGTCGTATTGAGTGGCGGATCGTTCCGACATGTGCGGCTGCGGCCGAGCGGGCGAAGCGTTTACTTCTGCGAAACCAGTTCGCGGACAAATGGCGCGATGTGCCCGGCGTAAGTGTACTCGCCGCCGTCTTCCGGGTTCGCTCCGGTAAATGTCCGCGCGATTGCACCGTCCCGTCCATACACGAAGATCGCGGGAACTGAGCCGACCTTCAGGATCCGGTCGTAAAGCTTGTCGGTGTCCGTTGTGCAGAGGACATTTGTCATCAGGGCATTCTGCTCCTTCAGGAAGTCGAGCGCCTCCCCATGCTCCGCCGCCTCGTCCAGCGACACCGAAATGCACACGACGTCGTCCGGCAATTCGCGGCCCAGTGCAACCAGCCCCGGGAATTCTCTGCGGCACGGCACGCAATACGTCGCCCAGCAATCGACGACGACAATCCTCCCCTTGTGGGACTCGATGATGGCTTTGATGCCGTCCCATTCCAACAGTTCGAGCGTGACTTCCATCGGCAAGGCCGGATGAGAGGCCGCGGCGGCTCCTGATTCGCCGCCCGCAGGCGCCGGGGCTGTACTGCGGGTGGTCGCCGCTTCTGTTGCGGCGGCTGCGGTACTCGCCACCGGTGCACTTTCTGACGCCACGACTTCCTCCAACCCGCCGCCGGATCCCGCTGTGGACGAGGGCCCGGACGGCACCTCCGGAGCGCAGCCGCAGGCGACAAGCAGCAGCCCGACAAACATCGAGTTTGGACGAAATTTCATCATCGCGACCTTCCTGGTTCCGTGTGTTTCCGTTGCGTCAGACATTCAGCAGGTCGGTGAGCACAGTGCCGTGCACGTTCGTCAGCCGGCGCTGAATGCCGTTGTGATAGTATGTGAGCCGTTCGTGATCGATCCCCAGCAGGTGCAGCACGGTGGCGTGAAAGTCGTGCCAGTGTACCTTCTGCTCGACGGCCTTCCAGCCAATCTCGTCGGTGGCACCGTACGCGATGCCATGCCTGAGCCCCGCGCCGGCCAGCCACACGGTGAAGCCGTACTGGTTGTGGTCCCGTCCCTGGCCGAGGACGTCGGAGGCGGACTGCGTAAACGGAGTGCGGCCGAATTCGCTGGTGAAGAGGACGAGCGTATCGTCGAGCAGACCGCGCTGCCGCAGGTCCGCCAGCAGGCCGGCGACCGGCCGATCGATTCGCCCGGCCTCCTGGCCGTGGTTCTGCAGCAGGTTCTCGTGGCCGTCCCAGTTAATGCGCGGCGACCCGAATGCGCCCCCCGAATAGAGCTGTACGAACCGGACCCCCTTCTCCAGCAGCCTCCGGGCCAGGAGGCAACTGCGGCCGAAGTCACGGGTCAGATCGCGGTCAATGCCGTAGAGCCGATGGGTCTCGGCAGTCTCGCCGCCCAGGGCAGTCACGTCGGGAACGGCGAGCTGCATTTTCGCCGCCAGTTCATAGCTGCGAATCCGCGCGGCCATTGCGTCGTCAACGCCCCGCTGGTCGAGGTGCCGCTGGTTCAATACGGCGAGCAGTTCGCGGCTGGCGGACTCCGTCGCGGCAGGGATGTCCCGCGCGGGGAACAGGTCGTCGACCGGCGTCCCCTGGCTGCGGATGATGACGCCCTGGTGCCGGGCCGGCAGAAATCCGTTGGACCAGTTGATCGACCCTCCGGCCGGCATGCCGCGCGGGTCGGGAACGACCACGTATGCCGGAAGCTCGTCTGTCTCGGCCCCCATGCCGAAGGAGAGCCATGCGCCGGCGGTCGGGAAGCCGTTGAGCCGAAATCCGGTGTTCTCCTGAAACGTCGCCGGGGTGTGGTTCGACGTCTCGGCGTACATCGAATTGATGACGGTCAGTTCGTCCGCAACTTGTGCAAGGTACGGGAACAACTCGGAGATCCACAGTCCGCTCTCGCCGCGCCGCCGGAAGGCCCAGTCGCTCTGCCGGAGCAGGCCGATCTGGCCGAAGAACACGTCAGCCGAATCGATCTCGCCGTATTTCCTGCCGTGGAACTTCTTGAGCTCGGGCTTGTAGTCGAACGAATCGACCTGGCTCAGGCCGCCGAACAGGCAGATATGAATGGCGCGTCTGGCAGAAGCGGGATGGTGCGGCCAGGGGACGGCGGCCTCGCCGGGGGCTGTTGACGCCAGGACGTTTCCATCCCGCAATAGCAACGAGGCGACGGCAGCGCTACCGAGTCCGTGAACGGTCCAGGAAAGGAAATCACGGCGCGACTGAGGCACCGCAGCGCCATTCGAATTGCGATCGAAATACGACATTACCATCACCATCAATTCAGCGGTGAAGATCCTGACTCAGCGAGCGCACGGATGTGAAGACGACGTTCATCGTTCAGAGCCGGCAACTCAGCCGTTGCCCGCCCGGTTGCGGTCAATCCGACGATTACCAGTCCGTCGAATCGAAAGTGATCGTCCCACGATTGCGTCCTCGGATTGAACAGCAGCACAACTTGGCGCGTTTCGGGATCGATGGCCGAAAGATTGGTTCCCTTACGGCGGTTACACCAGGGACAAGACAGCGCCAGGTTTTCCAATCCGTCGCTGCCTCCGTGCTGTCGCGGAATTACGTGCTCCAGCCAGAATCGCAGGTAGGGGACATGAATCTGAGCGATGCGACAGAATTCACATCGGTCCCCCGCGCGAGCCACCACGCGTTTTCGGGCGCCGGGCTCCATCAGTCACTCGATTCCTCATCAAGCAGCTTTTGTGCCTTCAATTGCAGCATGGTAATCAGATCGAGAGTACGCAGCAGCGCGTCGTACTCATCTGCCTCGGCGGGCGTCAGTTGGCCTTCGTTACTCTTTCCGGCAAGTTGATCAAATCGGTTCTGGACGGCAGGGCTCGCCTGCAAAGTCGCCATTCGTCGAGCGAATTCGGGTGTCATGCAAGCGGCCAATGAGTCCAGAAGGTCATCCAGAAGCGTCGATTCGAACGTCACTGACATGGGATCATTCTACTCCCAGTGCGTGATGCTGGTCCACCCGTACCATTCATTCCACGTACAAAAACTCATTGCTGTTGAACACCACCCGGCACAATGCCGGCAGCGGAAAGTCGTCGACGAAGCGGCTGAGTCGTTCAAGTTCGTCAGCCGCCGGATCGCGCCCATACGCAAGCCGGAAGCTCTCGCGGACCTGGGCGGGCGCGTCTGCGTCGGCCTGCTGAATCACGCGCTCCGCAAACGCGTCCGCCATTCGCAGCACGAACGAGTTGTTGAGCAGCGCCAGCGACTGCACGGGCGTCGTTGTGACGGCGCGTTTCGGCGACGTTGTCGAGGGATCGGGGCAGTCAAACGTATCGAGCAGTGGGTTACGACCGCTGCGGAGCCAGGTCCTGTAGATCGTACGTCGGTGGAACTCCGGGCCGACCGGATCAATCATCTCATAAAACTGCGAGTTGAAGGTAAACGTCCTGAAATCCTGGTACGGAGGCCCCCCGACCTGGGGATTGAGTTCTCCGGCGACGGAGAGAATCGCGTCTCTCAGCGTTTCGGCGTCCAGTCGGATCGGGTCCTTTCGCCACAGCAGCCGGTTCCCGGCATCGACGGCGGCGCAGTCCGCCCGGTGCAGCGACGCCTGACGATACGTCGCCGAGGTGACAATCAGGCGGTGCAGTTGCTTCAGACTCCAGCCGTTCTCGATCAGATACGACGCCAGAAAGTCGAGCAGTTCGGGATGTGACGGCCGGCCGCCGTTGAAGCCGAAGTCATTCGGCGTGTCGACGAGCCCGACGCCGAAATGGTAATGCCAGACACGATTGACGATGACGCGTGCAAGCAGCGGGTTGCGTGCGTCCGTGATCCATGAGGCCAGACGCACTCGCCGATCGGCTTCCGGTGCGTCGGATGACAGACCGAAGTCCGCGTTCACACCTGCCAGTGACCCGATGCCCGCTGGAACGACAATGTCTGCCGGAGTCGCCGGGTTTCCGCGGAGCAGGACATGTGCCACGTCCGGCTGGCGCGGCGAGACGGCGTAGACGGACAGGTTCTGCAGTTCCCCCAGACGCGATTCGATGCGCGCCAGTTCGTCGCGGCACGACTCGAATTCGGAGCGCTGCTCGTCCGACATGGCCGCCAGAATCAGCGCTGGCGGTACATGCTTGTGCCGGGTTGAGGAGGCGGCGACCTCGGCGGCCGAGAGCGCCCGGTCGTAGAGCCGCGCTTCGTCGATCGCCCCGGACAGCAGCCGGTCGCCGCCGGCGGACGTCCCATGGCGCAGCCCGAACAGTACCTGCGTCCGACCGGCCGGAAATGTGATCGGACCGTCGCTCTGATAGGGCGTACCGTACGGGACGCCGTTGCGATACGCGGTAATCGTTCCGTCTTCATCGTAGACGATCGCGACGTGTACCAGGGACGTCGCCGCCTCGGTTTCGTCCGGACCGTCAAAGCTGCGCGTGCGCTCGAACCCGTTGCTGCCGGCCATCCACTTCCGGGGTTCGCGTTCGCCGAAGACGATCGCGTCGAACTCGTTGCCGTCGACGGTCTGCACGCTGACGACGGCGCCGCCACGCTGCTCCAGGCTGGCCAATTGGACCCATGCTTCGAGCGTCTTCGCGCGAAGTTCCCGGTCGAGAGGAGCGGTCTCGACGTATGCCGATTTGCCGTCAAGTTCGACCTGGCCGTCACGAGTCCGCGCCGTTCCCTGCGGTATTCCGCGCAGCGTGCGGCTGTCGTCGTCGAAACGTCCACCAAACGTCCAGCGCGCAATCGGCCGCGGCGGCGGAGTCGTGAGGATTGTGCGCTGCTGTTCCGCGCGGATCGCCGCGATCGCCGGTTGTTCCAGCGACTTGAGTCGCAAAGACACGTCCTTGCGACGGGCGCTCAATTCCTCGATTTCTTGCCGGACCGCCGGTGAAGAGACCTTCCGCTCGCCGTGCCGGACCCCGCCGAGCGCGGCCGACAACTGGTAATACTCTCTCTGCGTGATGGGATCGAACTTGTGATCGTGGCACCGCGCGCAATTGACGGTCAGTCCCAGAAACGTCTGCCCCACGGTGCCGATGATATCTTCCAACTCGTCCTCGCGGACGACGGCCTTCATCGCCGCGCTCTGTTGCTGCTGGCCGACTTCGTCGTAGGGACCAGCGACCAGGAACCCGGTGGCCGTGACGGCTGCGGCGTCTTCGGGGTGCAGCACGTCGCCGGCAAGCTGCAGCCGCGCGAATTCGTCGTACGGCAGGTCGCGATTCAGCGCCTGGATCACCCAGTCCCGATAGGGCCACGCATTGGGCCGCACCTTGTCCCGCTCAAACCCCTGGCTTTCGCCGTAGCGCGCGACATCGAGCCAGTGACGGCCCCAGCGCTCGCCGTAATGTTCCGAGGACAGCAGTCGATCGACGAGTTGCTCGTAAGCGTCGGGAGAGGAGTCATGAAT